>PLCH01000013.1 GCA_003135585.1 Chitinophagaceae bacterium | reverse complement strand
CCGGGGCACTGGATGCCGCAAGTGCCATCCCGGTCAAGGTGCTTTTCAAACCGACCGTCAAGACCCCCGAAGAAGTGTTTGCCCTCTGCCAGCGGGCCAATCAGTCGTCCGGATGCATCGGGTTGGTTACCTGGTGTCATACGTTTTCGCCATCCAAAATGTGGATCAACGGATTCAAGATTCTTCAGAAGCCGATCTTGCACCTCCATACCCAGTATAATCGCAGCATCCCCTGGTCATCCATTGACATGGACTTCATGAATCTCAANNGAGCATGGTTTCATCATGAGCCGGATGCGCCTGAACCGGAAAGTCGTCGTTGGTTTCTGGCAGGATGCCGACGTCCAGGACCAAATCGGCGCCTGGTGCCGCGCGGCGGCCGCCTGGAATGACTGGCAGGGCGCCCGGTTCGCCCGCTTTGGCGACAATATGCGGGAAGTTGCCGTGACCGAAGGCGACAAGGTCGCCGCGCAAATGCAGTTTGGTTATTCCGTCAACGGCTACGGCCTGGGTGATCTGGTGAAATACGTCAATGCCGCAACGGATGCGCAAATCAACTCGCTCCTCAACGAATACGAAGCCAGTTACCGGCTTCCCTCCACCCTCCGCCGGAACCCGCCCCTGCGGGTGGCCATCCGCGAAGCCGCCCGGATTGAGATTGGCTTGCGCAAATTTTTGAAAGCGGGCGGCTTCAAGGGCTTTACCACGACCTTCGAGGATTTGCACGGCTTGGCGCAATTGCCGGGTTTGCCGGTTCAGCGGCTCATGGCTGAAGGTTACGGCTTTGGCGCGGAAGGCGATTGGAAAACCTGCGCCCTCGTTCGCGCAATGAAAGTCATGGCCTCCGGCCTCAAAGGCGGCACATCCTTCATGGAAGATTATACCTATCATCTGGATTCCAAGGGCATGAAAGTCCTTGGAGCGCACATGCTGGAAATTTGCGAATCTATTGCTGATGGAAAACCATCCTGTGAAATACATCCATTGGGCATAGGTGGAAAAGAGGATCCGGTAAGATTGGTGTTTGATTCTGCAGCGGGTGCGGCAGTCAATGCCTCTCTTGTTGACAAAGGAAACCGTTTTCGGTTATTGGTGAACGAAATCCTGGCCGTGAAGCCTTTTCAGGAACTTCCAAAACTGCCCGTCGCCAGGGTTTTGTGGAAGCCTTATCCCAGCATGAAAACCGGATGTGCGGCATGGATATTGGCAGGGGGGGCACACCATACCAGTTTTAGTCAAAACATCACGGCAAGCCAGCTTCAGGATTTTGCTGAGATGGCCGGAATCGAGTTTGTTTTAATAGGTAAGAATACGGATATTTATCAATTCAAAAATGAACTTCGCTGGAATGATGTGTACTTTCAAATTAACAAATAACCATTACTAAAAAAAAATCATCGCCCTGTGAACCGCCACCGCGCATTTTTTTAATCAGCATATTAAGGGTATTGCCTGCTTATGAACAACAAACTTTTTTTAGCCGATTATCTGGTCTTCATTATTTATTTTGTTGTTGTGGCCAGTTATGGCTACTGGATTTACCAAAGAAAGAAAAAAAAGGTAACGGATACCCATGATTTCTTCCTTGCCGAAGGTTCACTGACCTGGTGGGCCATTGGTGCATCGCTGATCGCCTCAAACATTTCTGCCGAACAATTTATCGGAATGAGCGGCAACGGCTTTTTTGTGGGAATTGCCATATCCGCTTATGAGTGGATCGCAGCCTTGGCGTTGATTGTCGTGGCCGTTTGGTTTATGCCGGTATACCTTAAAAATAAGATATTCACTATGCCGCAATTTCTAAAAATGCGGTACAACGAAACAGTGAGTCTGATCATGACAATATTCTGGCTCTTCCTGTACGTCTTTGTGAATATAACATCCATCATGTACCTGGGAGCTTTGGCAATTAATAATTTGGCAGGAGGCCTGCATTTACATGTAATTATGATCGGACTTGCCCTTTTTGCCATCTTGATTACCCTGGGCGGGATGAAGGTAATCGGGTATACCGATGTAATACAGGTGCTGGTTTTGATCATTGGAGGCCTGGTAACGACCTATATGGCGCTGACTATGGTAAGTGAAAAATTTGGTTTGGGAAGAGACGCTTTGGCGGGGTTCAACCAATTGTTGAAAGATGCCCCGGACCATTTTCACATGATATTTAATAAACCAGATATCCATACCCCCCAGGGAGATGTCAACAAGTATTTGATACTTCCCGGCATCACCATGTATTTTGCAGGGCAGTGGATCGTGAACCTTAATTACTGGGGCTGTAACCAGTACATCACGCAAAGGGCATTGGGGGCTGATTTGAATACAGCACGCACTGGAATTTTATTTGCAGCCTTGCTGAAATTGATGATGCCGGTCATAGTCATGCTGCCCGGTATTGCTGCCTATGTATTATATAAAAACGGTGGTTTACAGTCTGAAATGTCATTGGGGGGGAAATTCAACCAGGATAACGCCTATTCGTCTGTGTTAGGTTTTTTACCCAATGGGCTAAAAGGCCTTTCTCTTGCAGCGCTGACAGCAGCCATTGTTGCTTCCCTTGCAGGTAAGGCCAACAGCATCTCTACTATTTTCACGTTGGATATTTACAAAAAATATATAAAAAGAGAGGCTACGGAAAAGCAAATGGTTTGGATAGGAAGAATAACCATCCTGGTTGCCATGTTTTTTTCGGTGGCATTCACCTGGAATGATCTGTTGGGTATCAGCAGTGAAGGCGGGTTTACGTTCATCCAAAAATATACCGGTTTCATAAGCGNNTTCTGGAAAAGAACGACAGGAACTGCTGCTATTGCAGGATTGATTACCGGACTGGTGATGGCGATTGTATTTAATAACTTTGCTCCGCAGTGGTTTGGGCATGAAACATTTCTTTACACTGCCTATAAAACGAATGAAATTGTGGGAGGAGAATTAAAAGTTGTCTGGGAAATACCTTTCCTGGTATGTATGGGTTGGTCGTTTTTCTTTACGGTTATCGTAATGGGTGCGCTGAGTATGGCCGGGCCTAAAGAAAATCCAAAGTCATTTATCCTTGATAAGGAAATGTTCAAGTTGAAACCGGGATCAATAACAATGATTATAGTAATCTTAGTTATTCTGACTGCCCTGTATGTAAAATTTTGGTAAAGGCTTAATTTTTTCTCAACAGCGCCTGGTATTTATCCATAAAATCGAATTGTTCCTGAGAAGGGGTATCACGGGCAACCAGCTGATTCCCTAATTCCATCAATTTGAAGTTGGTTTTTTCAAATGCCGGCCAAACGGGTAGACCGCTTCCGTTTGGATCGCCCTGGGCTGCAAAATTTACCCAATAAGAGGACATGATGTCTGATAACTCCCTGTCCCAGGACTCCCATGGTCTGTCCCACCTGTCCAAGGTATGTAAGGCATATCCTATTTCGGACGAATGAAAAGCGCCATAAACAGGTTTTCCAGGTGGTACACGGGTGAAGTAATAGAGGAAAACTTTATCTTTTCCCGTATTGGCTTGCATTTTTGCCCATGTGTAATTCTGCCATCCGAACAATTGGTCACGCGATAAAGATTTTTGGGATTGCGCAGCCTGTTCATTATTGTCTGCCGGGTAGGCTTTAAGAAAATCTGCGGCCAGGGACCCATACTTTTTTTCTGCTGCCGATTTAAAAGCCGCGGCGTCCTGTAACATTCCGAAGGCTAACCCCTCATCCGCATTCCAGCCGGTAAGCAAGGGTACATCGTTCTGCTGACCATTTTTGAAAATAGAGTAAATATCATTCGGTATCACGTATCCATCAATTATANNTTTCCACGGCCGGTATGGCTCTCAACTCGGAAATAGAATTTGCATGCAATGATTTGGAAAGTTTTAATCCTGATTTTTCAGCTTCTTCCAATTTTTGTGCGAAGGGCCCCGGGCTGAACATGGCCCCGCTTTCAGCAATAGCCCGCTGAAACAAACCTTTTGCAAGGGGCGAAGCCATCAGCGCATTTACACTGAACGATCCTGCCGATTGACCTGCGATAGTGACACGGCTTGGATCTCCGCCAAAAGCAAAAATATTTTTTTTCACCCATTGTAATGCTGCTATCTGGTCAAGGATACCGTAGTTCCCGGATGCTCTGTGACCGGATTCAAGGGTGAGTTCGGGATGGGCAAAAAAACCGAATATCCCCAAACGATAATTAATGGTCACGTAAACCACACCTTTTTCAGCCATTGCTTCGCCGTCANNGAGCCCGAACCTGAAATAAATCCGCCTCCGTGAATCCATACAATCACCGGCCTTTTTTCTTTGGCCGAATGCGCGGAGGTCCAAACATTCAGATACAGACAATCCTCGTTCAAGGGCTCCAAGGGGGCCATGAACTCCTTACTCCACATGGCAAATGGAACTGGTTTATTTTGAATAGCACTTGCTGAAAATGCATCACATTTGCGAATCCCTTTCCAACGCGAGGCTGGCTGCGGGGTCTTCCATCTGAGATCTCCAACCGGAGGNNGGACACGCACGGTTGCGGTGCTTTTCTGAGCCTTCGAAAAAGAAATCAGTGAAATAGCCAAAACAAGTAAAACTCTCATGGATGGGATAGTCCAAATCCTATTACGCATAAAAACAAATTTTAGTTCATCTGCCGATTGCCTTCAATTATTTCAACCAATCATGGATGAATTCTTTTTCAAATAATTGAAGCTTGTAGTAATGCTGGAGTAAGGGTCAGCCGGGAAATCGTGCTCCACAAAAAAATGTTTCATCCCAGCCAGTCCGGCATTGGAGAATATGCGTTTGAAATCCATCACTCCCTCTCCTACCGGTAATACAGTTTTCATTTCTTTATCCAGGTCTTTTACATGCCATAAGGGAAAACGACCGGGATGTTTTTTAAACAATTCAACGGGGTCTGCCCCCCCTTTGGTTGCCCAGGCCAGATCGAGTTCCATCTTTACCCGGTCGGGATTCGTTTCAGATAACAATAAATGATAAGGGACCCGTCCCTCCACTTCATGAAATTCTGCATCATGATTGTGGTAGGCAAAACTGATTCCAGCCTTTTTACAAGCATCGCCAGTCTTATTCAGAACCTCAATGGAACCTTTGATTTCATCCAGATTGGCAATGGGCGTGTTGGCGCAGACAAGAAAAGAAACGCCGCCTTCCGCCACCCCATCTATTAATTCCTGCATATTATCCCTTAAGTTTTTCATGGGTGGAATCGTGATAGGTTTTCCGTCTGGTCCCGCAGGAAGCTTGGCACCGGGAGGCATCTTGAAGGGTGCCCCAAGCACATGATGCGATTTCCATGAAAGTCCCATGTCTTTCAACATGGTTGCAAAATGCCTTGGTTTCATCCCATAAAAACCTCCCTTTTTACTAAAAGCGGATTCAATCTCCCGGTAGCCTATCGCTGCAATTTTCTTCAAAGTACCAGGGACATCCNNCATTAAAGAATGTAAAAAGCTGCAACCCGACCGGATGTTGGGTAGCCTCATTTATAAAAGAGGCATTCAGCTTTTGAAATAGAAGGCCACTCATTGCTAGGCAACCCGTGTTTTTCAGAAAGTCTCTTCTTTTAAGCATGATCTTGTGTTTTTATAGTATGGCCATTCGAGTAAAGG
>PLCH01000483.1:3927-5823 GCA_003135585.1 Chitinophagaceae bacterium | reverse complement strand
GTTCTTAATTACAATTTCATCGCCAACCCGGTCTCTTCATTTTCTGAATTAGTTCGAAGGTAAATAGAATTTCTGAATTACAAATTGCTGCGCTTCCTAATAAAATAAATTCGTATGAATAAATTTTTGAATGTCATTACATTTTGGCCTGCAGACCAAATTAAAATTTAATCCAATTTGACCCTTAACCCATAAAATAAAATTTGCCTGTCCGGGCAGATGAAGCAGTAAATCTCTTAGGGATGGAGAATTCTCTAAGTAAGAAATTATCAATTCAGAAGATGAAATCTGTTCCATGAGATTAGTAAAAAAACAAAACTATCCGAGAGGCAACGAAAGAAAAAATAGTTTGGATTGTTAAGAAAGTGTTGTTAAAATGAAGAAACAAAACATTGGGATTTGATTTTTTTTTAACCCGTTAGCGTTGACTTTGAAATTTATTTATTTACGGTTAATAGATCAGCCGGCATCACCTCATTGCTTAATAGCCAATAAAGCAACTCCCAACGTTTGGCAGCAGAGGGGTCTTTTCCTTCTCTTGATTCAATATAGTCTTTTACCAAATCCCTGCTATAACTAAAGTTGATAACATAACTGCGATTTCTTCTGACAAAGCTTATGAACTTAAGAGCCGATTCCCTGCTTGAAAGATTATAGTCCAGGAGCCAGCGTAAAGCCTCCTTTTCTGACATCGTTCCATTCAAAAGTCCCCTCCCAATTTCAGTACGGGCATAGTTTAGTTCCTCCTTGAGCGCCAATATCCTAAAATATCTACATATACCAACTGTATCCNNAGGCCATTTCTATACCATAATTCGCCGTTCCTTCGGCAATTAAAGCCTGAGGGCTAAACAGGGGATACAGTGATATCTCTATCCAGCCTTTGTTATGATAAAGGTTCTTTTCCAATAACATGTTATATACATGGTGCCCCGGATAACTTTCATGGCTCGCCAGGTCAATTGCCCAGTCAATAAAGATATTCAGATCGGTGTTTATTTGAATTTCACTTTTATAATTTCCCTTATACCAGTTATATCCGCCCCAAGGCTTATTACTAACATATTCAAGAGTAAAACTTTCATTCGGGGGAAGTGAATAATGTTCTAAAGTGCGTTTACGGGATTCAGCAATACTAATTTTAAAAACCGTGTCCAGCTTATTTTTGGGGATAATGAATTGGGCTGCCAGCTTCTGAAACCTTGCCGGTATGCTCCCTGTACCAGGCAATAAACTATCTAGTTCTGTTACTAATAATTGAAAATATTTTTCCGGATGGGAAGGAGCAACAACGCCATATAATTCTTTTGATTCCTCATCAAATGATCTGTATTCGCCTGAGAAAATTTTAATTCTTCTTCCAAATGCTATCAACTGATTGGACATCCAGTTTGCCCTGATGCGCAAGGTATCATTCTTTTCAGCTGTATTGAATTCCTTAAGTTCGGCTATTAATTGATTTACTGACGCAAGCAGCCTGTCCTTTGGGAAGACGGTCTGTTTTGGAAGGGTTGGCCTTAGCGAATCAGGCCCATAGTAGGCGTCAACAAAATCATTGTCATATGCACCGATTGTCAATCCAAGACGTACATATTTTTCAGCGAGGAGGTTTAGTTTTTCATTATTAATTCTACCACCCTCTGTTTCTCCAAAGGCCAAAACCCCTAAAAAAGAAATAAAAAGAATAATACTTTTCATTTACCAAAAATAGCTTTTTTAGTAAAAGACAGTTTACTGACTTATCCTTATACCGGTTCTTAAAAACTTCCTGCTATATAAAATCAGCTTGCTGGTAACTCGCGGAAAAATAACTTTTGAAATATCTGTGATGGCAATTTTCAAAACCTGATAGGTAAAAAAATTCAACCTTTGTCTTTGATGGTCATAATAGAGAGG
>PLCH01000483.1:0-3901 GCA_003135585.1 Chitinophagaceae bacterium | reverse complement strand
CAATATCCTATGAAAAACCAATACAAGGTTCGGTCTTTAAATTCTAGTAACAGCCAGTATTCCTACCTAAAACCAGTGAGTATTATTACCTGAAGTTTGATAATTCCTGATGAAATGCCAGTTTCTTGCCTTTTTATCGGTATTGACCAAAATTTTCTGTCATTTTTTCGCTATCTATCATACAAGTGAAATACTTTTCCTGCGGTATTGTTATTAAAAAGTTATTACTTAAACCTCCTTTAATCCTTTGTCCGGTTTTTGCATCTAACCATAAAATAATTATTTATGAAAAGACTATTTATAACCCTGCTTTCAGTTGGCTTGGCTTTGGGTGTCTTTGCCCAGCGGGGTCATGCAGGCGGAGGCGGTTATTTTTACAGGCCGCATGTTAGCATTGGTTTTGGTGCCTATGGTCCTTTTTACGGATACCCTTACTATGGGTATGGTCCTTTTTACGGCTATCCTTATTATGGATACAATGCAAGACCTTCCAAATTAATGTTACAGATTCAGGATATTAAAAATGATTACCGGGATAAAATTTGGTCTGCAAGACAGGATAAGAGCCTGCCCAGAAAGGAAAGAAGAGAGAAAATTCATGAGCTAAAACAGGAAAGGGACAATGCCCTCCTTGAGGCCAAAAGGAATTACTATAAAAATTAAACGATTAACCAGTTTGAATTTTTTAGTTTAAAACCCCGCCATGGCGGGGTTTTGCTATTATAGAACGTATGAGGCTGTATCAAAATCGTACAGCAGTTGCATCAAAAACGAACCATTTCGTATACGTTTCCCCTCTAAGCGTTTGATTATCCGAATATTACAATCTGGCATATTTTTATTGGCACGAAATGGTTGTACATTAATTGAATCAGCCAATTTTTAAAAGGGAGCATATACTTTACAGGACCTTAACGCTGGCTATTTTTTCAATTAACCCTTCCAGGGGACATCTCAAAAAGTCATCGCCAAAAAACAATGGTAAATCCGGGATCAAAATAGAATTATTATCTGCAGACTTGTCATAAACGACCAATCATGTTTAAAAACTATTTCAAAACTGCCTGGAAAAACATTTTTAGAAACAAGGTTTTTTCTATCATCAATATTGGTGGACTTAGCCTGGGTATTGGCTGCTGCATGCTCATTCTCCTGTATACTGGTGACGAACTGAGTTTTGACCGTTTTCATAAAAAGGCAGATCATACTTACCGGATCGTGTCCATGACGACAGACCCAGATGGCAGTATTCGCAGGAGCGGCAGTACCGGAATGATGCCAGGTCCAAATTTCAAACAGGCTATTCCTGAGATTGAAGAGTATGTCCGGATTCAAAGTGGTGGTTTGACGGTAAGACACGAAGGGCAGGTATTTGATCAGGAAAATTTATATGTGGATGATAATTTCTTTTCAGTTTTCACTTTTCCTTTTACAGCTGGGAATCCTCATACGGCGCTGGTGAATAGTCATTCAGTGGTCCTTTCTGAAGAAATAGCCGAAAAATATTTTGGCAAGAAAAGGGCAATGGGGCAAGTCCTGGAATTGAAAACTGGAGAAAATTTTGAACCCTTTATTGTTTCAGGGGTCACAAGAAAATCACCCCAAAATTCTTCCATAAGAATAAAAATCATAGTGCCCTTAAAATCAGTGATGAAAACATGGAATAACAAAAGCTGGGGACATACTTTTCTAAACACATTTGTCATCGTGAAGGCGGGTGCAAATATAAAAGCAGTTGAGGGCAAATGCAATTTTATATNNCCCATGCAATTTTATATACAATACTCTTGACGCGGAGGAATTGAAAATGATCGCTGAAAAAACAGGGAGGTCGAGCAAAACACAGTACAAACTTCAACCGCTGACTGAGATCCACCTGAGCACCGAATTCAGGGCAGGCAAGGGCTTAACCGCTCCGAGCAACCCTATGAATTCCTATATCTTGAGTGGAATTGCTCTTTTTATTTTATTGATCGCCTGCATCAATTTTATAAACCTCACAGTTGCCCGCTCTCTTAAAAGAGCCAAGGAAATCGGTATCCGCAAAGTTGTCGGAGGACAAAGACGGCAATTGATCGTCCAGTTTTTAGGGGAATCCTACATATTAAGTTTTATTGCATTTTTACTGGCCATTGTATTGGTACAGATACTTCTTCCCTTTTTCAATTCGGTTTCCAATAAGGCCTTGTCATTTGAATACTTGCTAGATTATAGGCTCGTGGCCGTTTATATTTCATTGTTTCTAGTCACTGGGCTGTTGGCCGGATTCTATCCAGCCTTGCTCCTTTCAGCGTTCGATCCCGTGCAAACATTATATGGACGCCAGCGATTTACTGGAAAGAATTATTTGTCAAAAGGGTTGGTCGTACTTCAATTTACATTAGCTACTTTCCTGATCATCGCCACGATCACGATCTATTCCCAATTCAATTATCTGACGCACTATGACCTTGGATACAATGATAAAAATGTAGTCAAAGTCTATTCAGGGAACATCCCCGAAGAAAAATTAGATCTTTTAAAAAATGAATTAGGAAAAGACCCTTCCATCAAACTGGTTACGGCCGACCAGGCAGATGTTTGGTCAATGATGGCACATGTAAACAATGGAGAGGGAATAGAATTCGTCATCAAGCATATTGATGAAAATTACCTACCTCTTTTCGAGATTCCGATTGTAAGAGGCAGGAATTTCTCGCAGGTTCGCCCTTCGGACAGCGCACTGTCCGTACTCGTTAATGAGTCATTCGCCAGGGAAGCAGGCTGGAAAGCTCCCATTGGGCAAACGGTTGATTTCTTTTATCTGAAAAGAAAGTATACCGTAATCGGAATAGTTAAAGATCACAATTTTCAATCTTTGAGACAAAAAATAGGACCAGAATTATTTACAATGAGTCCCAGTTATCCATTTGAAAATGTATATATCAAACTAAGATCCGGGAATACCGCTATGGCAATGAACCATATTGGGAAATCATTTAGATCTTTATTTCCTCTCCAACCTTATCAATATCATTTCAAAGACACTGAAAATGCAGCGCAATACGAGAGCGAATCCAAAACAAAGCAGATCATCAGCTTTTCAGCTATCTTAACCATATTTATTTCATGCATCGGACTTTTTGGGCTGGCCACACTTTCGGCTGAAAGGCGCACCAAAGAAATAGGAATAAGAAAAGTATTGGGTGCTTCAGTTTCGGCTATCGTGCAAAAACTTTCGGCCGACTTTTTAAAACTTATCATCCTTGCCACTTTGATAGCATCACCTATAGCTTGGTGGGCCTTACACAAGTGGATGGAAGATTATCCCTATCATATAGCAATAGATGGATGGATATTTGGTTTGGCGATCTTTTTGATTGCATTGATTGCCCTACTCACCGTGGGCTATCAGGCAATAAAAGCGGCGGTTGCAAATCCTGTAAAGAGTTTGAGGGTAGAATAAAAATAAACTTTATGCTAAGAAATTATTTCCAAGTTGCTATCAGAAGTTTTNNATATCCGGAATGGCAATTGGGTTAGCTAGTGTGCTAATAAAATTCGCTTATGTGCGTTATGAAATGTCATATGATAGGTATTATCCAAATTCAGAAAGAATTTTCCGCCTTGTCTCAGAAACAAATAAAAATAGTTCCACCGAAAATTCGGTAATGCAACCCGAACCGTTGTCTTATACATTAAAAACTAAATCCCCTGAACGCAAGCAGATATAACAATGAAGCAACCATTTACGGCAATAGGTATCTTTTGAGATTATTGATTAGCCGTATTAAGGAAAATCAAAAATGATGAGGCCTAAGAAGTATATATTTACCTTTGGAACAATAATTTCTCTAATAGGTTGCAGTGAACATCGAACTCAAAACCCATCGGGAGCATATCGAATGTGGTCTGGTATTAA
>PLCH01000015.1 GCA_003135585.1 Chitinophagaceae bacterium | reverse complement strand
GGCAGTAGCAGGTCCTTCCTCCTTTTTTAATATGGCAAAGCCACTCTTGTCATTTTCAACCTTGGGTTGCCCAGGATGGACATTTACAACCATCCTTAATTGCGCAGTTCAAAATGATTATAATGGAATAGAAATCCGGGGTATTCAAGGCCAGTTGGATTTAACAAAATGCCCGGAATTTAGCAGTGCGGAAAGGATAACTTCCACCCGAAAAATGGTTGGAGATAAAGGATTAAGAATCGTTGACCTGGGTTCTTCCGCAGAAATGCATCATTCAGATCCTGCAAAAAGACTCGCCAATTTGAATGAGGCAAAACGGTTCATAGAATTGGCAGACCAAATAAATTGTCCCTATATAAGGGTATTTCCAAATAATTTGCCAAAGGACCAGGAACGGGAAGCGACTATTGAATTAATCATAAAGGGGCTGATTGAATTAGGAGATTATGCGAAGGCAACCAGGGTCAGCGTTCTAATGGAATCTCATGGTGACGCAGTTAACACATCGGAACTTAAGAAAATAATGGATTCGGCAAATCATCCGAACATAGGATTGGTTTGGGATGTATTCAATATGTGGTCTGTAACTAAGGAACCCCCTGCCAAAGTATACCAACAATTGAAAAAGTATATTCTGCATACACATATCAAAGATGCAAAGCTTATAAACGGTAAAGAACAATACACTTTGCTGGGGCAGGGGGAATCTCCCATCTTTGAAGCAATAGATACACTCTACAATGATGGCTACAAGGGTTATTATAGTTTCGAATGGGAAAAACTATGGCATCCCGAAATACAGGAACCGGAGGTTGCCCTTCCTGATTACCCGAAAGTCATGAGGAAGCATTTTAAATCTTAGCGATTACAGCGGTTTCTGATTGAATAAACAAATTGGAGAAACCCATTCGAACCAGCTTATCTAATTAAGATTTTACTGTTCGGGAAAAATAATTGAGAGATTTTTCTACGTGTTTAAAAATATTTTATTAGCCGATAATGGATTTCCGGGTTTAGAAGGTTTTTTTTACTTTTGCAACCCTTTGGCGAGGTAGCTCAGTTGGTAAGAGCGCAGGATTCATAACCCTGAGGTCATGGGTTCAACTCCCATCCTCGCTACACATAGAAGATCCCTTCCGGGTAACCCTGTTAAAACCATTACCCCATATCCCGGCAATAAGGATTCATTACTTCACCGTGTAAATTTATATCGTTGAAACTCTTTTTTCTTTTAACCGGGGCGATGATCTTCCTGTTGATGGGTTATATTAAGATTCATGATTCATTTTCCGGACGGGCTGATAATGATGCGTATGGTAAAGCCAGACGAAAAATTAAACTGACCTCCGTGGGATGTACGCGCAACTGGTCCTACTATCCGGTTACCGGGGAGGAAATACAGAACATGATTCTTTTGCCGGGGACCGGCTCGCATAGCTGGAAAATAAGCACCACCAGTGACAGTGCCCAGCTGTATTTCAACCAGGGAATCAATCTCTATTACGGCTTTCATATTATTGAGGCCTTACCTTCTTTTAAAAAAGCACTGGGTTTTGATTCAACCTGCGCGATGCTTTACTGGGCAGTGGCTTTGGCCTATGGGCCTAACATCAATGATTTTGGCTATGTGGAATCAAAGGATGCTTTTCTAGCTGTTTCAAAAGCAAAGCTTTATATGAACCATTCTTCTTTGAAGGAAAGGGGACTAATAGAAGCTATGGATTCACATTACTCCGCCGATTCCACACGAGAGAGAGCTACTCTTAACGAGCAATATGCTGATCAAATGAAAGGCCTTTATCTAAAATATCCTGCTGATGCAGAAATAGGTACATTATATGCGGATGCCCTGATGAATCTGCATCCCTGGAATTTTTGGCAACATGATGGCCAGCCCAGACCCTGGACTCCAGAATTGATGGGTGTGCTGGAAAATATTCTCAAAAGTTACCCGGACCATCCTGGGGCAAATCATTACTACATACATACCATGGAAGCATCACCCTTTGCTTCGAAGGCCAATGCCAGTGCAGACAGACTGGGAAGCTTGGCGCCGGGCCTTTCACATATAGTGCATATGCCATCGCATATTTACATAAGAACAGGAGAATATGCCAAGGGGGTAAAAGTGAACGAAGCGGCGGTTAAAAATTATTACCACTATAAAAAATTATTTCCTGATGTGGTGAACGGTGCTTTTTTATATGAATATCATAACCTCCACATGCAGGCTGCGTCTTCCATCAATATGTCTGATTATTCCAGGGCAATGCAGGATGCACTCGATTGCCGGAACTCCATTGATACTTCCCTTTTATCTACAGAAGCCCCCATGGGAAATTATTTACAGTATTTATATATGACTCCAGAATTTACCAGGATAACCTTTAAAAAGTGGAATAATATTCTCCATGAAACGGTGATCGAACAATCCTATCATTATGGAAAACTGATACAGGCATTTGCATGGGGCATGGCATATGCTAATACGGGAAATCCCGACAAAGCAAAATCTTCATTGGCCATCATGGATTCACTTATACATAAAAAGGATATGTCGGTCGTCATGACGCCCTTTAACGCACCGGTAACAGGCGCCACTGTTGCGAAGTATATTTTGATGGGCAACATCGCAGAAAAAGAAGATAAAATTGCCGACGCCATCTATTATTACACGAAAGGAGTAGAAACAGAAGATTCCCTGATTTACCAGGAACNNATGGCTGGTCCCGGCAAGACATTACTTAGGCAATGCGTTATTGAAAGAAAAAAAATATAAAGAAGCCGAAAATGTATTTCTTAAAGACCTTAGCTATCAACCGGGTAATTATATTTCCACAACAGGGTTAAAGAAGGCGAGACAAAAACAAAACGGGTAAACCGAAAACCAACCAGAGTAGGATCCCATTAT
>PLCH01000425.1:6333-7358 GCA_003135585.1 Chitinophagaceae bacterium | reverse complement strand
GAGAAGATCGGAGCTAGGTCGACGAAAACCTTGATGTTTCCACCCGAGATCTTTTCGCTCAATTGATTGACCAAGGCGAGGACGTGGGTCGCTACGTGCTCACGGCGAACCGCTGCGCTCTCAAAGTGCACGACAAGTCTACCGTTGAGCCGGTCCAGCAAAAGGTGGTATTGTTCGTCTTTTTCCAAGACACGGGATAGATTTAGAAATTGCGCAAATGAATTAAATGGAATAAATACAAAAATCTGCCGGATTACTGCAGTGTCATTTGCAAGGGGCTTAAATACTCCCGCTTTTTGAATCCCTGCCCGATGAATGGCCGGTAAGAATGCATTTTGTAAATATTGGTCCACTTTTTTTTCTNNAGTAAAGTTCTTTGGGAGGAGCAAAGCAAATTGCTTTTATTGGAAGGGTGGCCAAACAGGCAATGTATAAAAAAATACAATAGCCGCTTTTTCTATATTTTTTCATGATTTATTGGTATGAAGTTGAATTGGTTTTTCGGTTCAGTATTAAAAGTAAAGAAAATTGACCATTCTCCCGATTACCATTCAATACATTCTTAAACCTTCCCCTTTAAAAAAGCAACGCAAGAAAAGAAAAAATTATCCAACGGTATTTTTTCATGAAGATACTGCCTTGTTGACCAGGGCCGCAGCCTCACTGAGAAGAATTGCCGATTGTACTTTTAGCCCACTTTGCTCAATCAGTTTTTGGGCTTCCTCTGCATTGGTTCCCTGCAATCGCACAATGATGGGAACTTTAATAGTGCCAATTGAATTATAGGCGTCAATTACCCCTTGGGCTACCCTGTCGCACCGGACAATCCCCCCAAATATGTTGATAAGAATTGCTTTTACTTTCGGGTCTTTTAAAATAATTCGGAAACCCGCCTCGACTGTTTGTGCATTAGCTGTACCCCCAACATCCAGAAAATTGGCCGGTTCACCCCCGCTTAATTTTATCATATCCATGGTTGCCATCGCCAAGCCAGCACCATTCACCATACAGCCCACGTTTCCGTC
>PLCH01000425.1:0-6316 GCA_003135585.1 Chitinophagaceae bacterium | reverse complement strand
ACATAGGCGTTATATAAATTGGTTACAAACCTTACGCAGTTCTTAAACGATTCACCGCTCAATCCCAGGTTAAATGCAATCTTTCTTGCCTGAAAAGGCTGAACGCCACCGCCTGGATGAACCCATTCTTTAAAAATCTTATCAGGAGTTTTATGGGCCACCTCTTCTATGTCCATTCCCCCTTCCGTACTGTACATAATTACATTTTGGCCTTTTGCCCTGTCAAGTAATACCGATAGATAAAATTCTTTTACCGGGTTAGGACCCGGATAATATACATCCTGCGCAACCAACACCTTATTTACCCTTTTACCTGAAGGCCCGGTTTGAATAGTTACCAATGTGCCACCAAGCATNNGCTCCGTTCCAACGATCTTTCCTTTTCCGCGGCCGCCTGCATGGATTTGCGCTTTTACGACTGCAAAGCTGTTACCGAATTGCACCTTGAGATTTTTGTAGGCTTCCTCGGCAGCGCCTGCACTGTCCACAGGGATACCTTCCTGGACAGGGACATTGTATTTTTTCAGTAGTTCCTTGGATTGGTATTCGTGGAGGTTCATGTAAGAATATTTCAGCGAAAATAGGGTAGAAGCAGGGAATATAAAAATGATGTTATCTCCTGATTTATGGTGCAGGGTAGATGGTGATGCAGCTTGCACCATGTTTATAAATAACATGTGAGCATAGTTTTGTCCAAGTGAGATAGATTCATCACTCGTGCCGGCATGCTTTTCTTATATTTGCTGCCACCTTTATTTTCCCTTTTATGCGCACAAACGGTGGCCATTTGATGGGATCACAATAATTGATTTTATGCCACTTACCATTTTAGAAGAAATACAAAAAGCCATTGAATTTATCAAAAAATTCTACCCGCATACCCCTCAGGTAGGAATCGTACTTGGCAGCGGGCTAGGCAACCTGGTAGATGAGGTTGCAATTGAAAAGGAAATAGATTACAGGGATATTCCCCATTTCCCCATATCAACTGTGGAAGGCCACCATGGAAAAATGATATTCGGAGAATTGAAAGGCAAAAAAATCATTGTCATGGCGGGAAGATTTCATTATTATGAGGGATATACCGCCCAGCAGGTTGTATTCCCCATACGCGTTATGAAATTACTGGGCATAGAAACATTGCTGATATCAAATGCTGCTGGTGCAATGAATTCTTCGTTCAGGGTTGGTGATCTGATGATTATCAAAGACCATATCAGTCTGTTTACTATAAACCCGCTGATTGGAATAAATATGGAAGGGCTGGGCCCCAGGTTTCCTGATTTGAGTGAGCCCTATAAGAAAGCCCTCATCCAAAAGATGAAAGCAATTGGCAAGCGATTGAACATACCTTTGACGGAAGGTATATATGCTGGAGTAACCGGCCCAACTTTTGAAACCCGTGCGGAATATAAGT
This sequence comes from Chitinophagaceae bacterium, assembly GCA_003135585.1. Lineage (GTDB taxonomy): Bacteria > Bacteroidota > Bacteroidia > Chitinophagales > Chitinophagaceae > Puia. Next base: position 4,899 of record PLCH01000425.1, on the reverse strand, counting down.
TTTTACAGCTTGGCGGAGCAGATGCTGTTGGTATGAGCACGGTCCAGGAAGTAATCGCTGCTGTTCACATGGGTTTATCCGTTTTCGGGCTGAGTGTGATTACTGATATCGGAATAAGGGAAGGAGACAATACCATCACACACGAAGAAGTTTTGGAAGCAGCTAGAAAAGCGGAACCTAAACTTACTATCCTGTTTAAAGAACTGATTGCAGAACTTTAATATTAACTTTCTTATAACCGCAGGCAGCNNTTTGGCCCCAATTATTGAAGCTTTGAAAATAAGCAGGAACCTAAGTATTATTTCCCTTGCGGGTTTGTTGGCGCTCGGTTTGCAGACTAAGGCACAGGATCCTTTATCAAGGATGAGCAGAATGGGTAGGAGTGGAGGAGGTAAGGGCGGCGATACAGCTTTACAACACCGTACCGGCCTCGAGGATTCAATCACCCTCTACTATCGCTTTCTTGATTCCAGCAGACTTAGAAAAATGGATTCCTCGATTTATGATTTCTCAAAAAAAATCGCTCTTCCTCCGACATATATTGACCTTGGCAATGCCGGTACGGCAGCACGTAACCTGATATTTTCTCCACGAATGCTACCAGGATGGGATGAGGGCCTTCATGCCTATGATATTTACAGAATCACACCAGAGGATACGCGATTTTATAATACCACAAGACCCTATACAGAGCTTGGGTATCTCCTGGGCAGCAAGGCAGAACAAATGATCAATATTGTGCACACCCAGAACATCTCCCGAAACTGGAATTTTGCACTTCAATACCGCCTTATTAATTCCCCCGGAATATTTCAAAATCAAAATACCAATCACAATAATTACCGCTTCAATTCCTGGTACCAATCCAAAAACAAACGGTACCAGGCTTTTCTTATCGCTTTGGGCAATAAGCTGCAATCTTCTGAAAATGGAGGGATAAGAGATCTGAAGGATTTGGATTCGAATGCTTTTACTGACCGGTCCACCGTCCCTACAAAGCTGGGAAAAAACAATGTTTTCACTCCCAATCCTTTTTCTGTAAATATATCCACGGGTACAAGGTATAGTAACGGAACATTTTTACTCCGTCAGCAATATGATATCATTGGTAAAAAAGACTCCATCGTAACCGATTCAACCATTATTCCTCTTTTCTACCCTAAATTCAGGGCGGAACATACGATAGGATACAGTACCTATACCTACCAGTTCATGGATCAGGATCCGGATACGGCCTTTTATATCCATAACTATAATTTCATTTCTACACCCGATACTTTCAGGATACAAGATTCCTGGAAAGAATTGATCAATGACTTTTCATTGTATCAGTTCCCGGATAATAAAAACCCTCAGCAATTTTTTAAAGTCGGCTCCTCTTTACAGGATCTCAAGGGCAATTTTGATGCGGGCTCAAGAACACTTTACAATGTTTTCGTTCATGGGGAATATCGCAATAGAACCCGCAATCAGAAATGGGACGTGGAGGCCAATGGAAGGTTCTACCTGAATGGATTTAATTCGGGTGATTATAATGGTTATATTAGTCTGAAACGACAGATTAGTAAACAACTTGGATTCCTGCAGATAGGATTCGAAAATGTAAACAGGACTCCATCCTTCGTTTTTGATAAAGAAAGCAGTTTCGGTTTTGGTGTACAGGGGAATGAAAATTTCAAGAAAGAAAATACAACCCATTTTTTTGGGTCTTTTGAATTGCCACAGCAAAATCTCAGACTGACCGGCAGTTACTATCTCATTAATAATTATGCTTTTTATCAGGGTTATTACCAGGCTAGTCAACAGACCAATCTATTTAATCTGTTGCAGGTGGGTGCAGAGAAAATCATTACCATTAAAAAAAACTGGATATGGCGTTTATTTCTTGTTTTACAGCAGAAGGCCGGCTCATCTCCGTTGAATCTGCCGTTGCTGTTCACCCGCAACCAGATAGGATATGAGGGCAAACTTGGATTCAAGAATCTGACTATCTGTTTTGGGGCCGAGTTTCGTTATTTTACAGCGTACAAGGCNNCTATATTCGCCTTTAATAGGACAATTTTTTATTCAAAACGAATCCACCCTTAAACAAAAATTACCCGATATCACCGCCTATTTACATTTACGTATTCGAAGTTTTACTGCCTATGTCCGTGCCGAGAACCTAAATACCGCTCAAATAGGCCCCAATGGATTTGGGTTTACCAATTACAATTATGTAGCCCCGGGTTATCCCTACCCGGGCTTAAGGCTCAGATTGGGTATTTTCTGGGGATTTGTGAATTAATAAAAACAATGGGAATAAAAAAATTCTTGCTCGTAATTAGACCGATACTAAAATTCTTTCAATCCTTATTTACAAAAAAAGATTGTTGCAAATGAAGGCATTTTTTTTCTTTTTCGCATTAATAAGTTGTGTTATGACAGGGTTTACACAAGTCAGAATAGGTCAGCCGGCTCCCGAGATTTCCTTACCGGATAAAGATGGCCGGGTGTTTCATCTGTCGGATGTGAAAGGCAAGGTAGTCCTGGTGGATTTCTGGGCAAGTTGGTGCGAGCCTGNNCCCCCACCTTGCGAGATTGTATAAAAAATACAAAACTGCCGGACTTGAAATTATAGGTATTTCAATTGATTCCAAAGAAATTGACTGGATGGAAGCTGTGCATCATGATAAGCTGGGATGGACTCAGGTCAATGACAATAAAGGCTGGGAGTCTTCCACCACCCTCCTGTATGGAGTCAATGCTATTCCGGCATCCTACCTTATCGACAAAGAAGGTATTGTCCAGAAAATTGACCTGACGGGCTGGGCTTTGGAGGTTGAAATCAAGACTTTATTAAAAAAATAATCTACATGCTATTCAGCAGTCTGGTTCCTCACAGGGATCATTTTCTGTTTCAATTTCGAGGGTGGCATGTTTAATGTTCAGGTGTTCCAGTTCATGCTTGGCCTCATGTTTTATTTTTTCAATGGCAACCATATTTGTTTCCTTTGCCACAACGATATGTGCTGTCAAGGCATTCTCAGTGGTGCTGAGGGCCCAGATGTGGATATGATGAAAATCCTTGACTCCCCGGATTTTCCTAATCCCAGTTTTTACTTTTTGGAGATCAATATTTTCGGGTACAGCATCAAGAGACAATCGTAAACTATCTTTTAATAGTTGCCAGGTACTGACCAGAATGACTGCTGCAATGACGAGACTTAATACCGGGTCAATCCAAAAATAATGTGTATAAATAATAACAATACCTCCGATTACCAAGCCTGCAGAAACAATGGCATCAGAAAGTAAATGCAGGAAGGCGCTTTTTATATTCAGGTCACTATCCTTGTTGCGAAGAAAAAGCAAAGCTGTGATCGTATTGANNATTGAAATGGTTCCTCCCGGCAAAGGATTGTGCGAAAAAAGACGATGCACCGCTTCATAACCAATAGCCCCAATCGAGACCAGTAATACAGAAGCATTGAAAAGTGCTACCAGGATGGTAGTTTTCTTAAAACCATAGGTGTATCTTTCATTGGGTTTTACTTTGACCAGGCGGATGGCGATCAGTGACATGGAAAGGCTTGCAACATCGGCCAGGTTATGCCCGGCGTCAGACAATAAAGATAAGGAATGAATGATCAGTCCTACGACTACTTCAATAATGACAAAAGTGAAATTCAGGATAATACCAATCACAAATGCCCTGTTAACTTCTTTCAGGTTAACAGGATGATGGTGGTGGTGGTGGACATGCTGGGTTTGTTCCATGAAATTGATAAATAATCCAGCGAAGCTACTGCTTACCGTTTAATTTGAATACTCCCTTTTTTATGAAGGGGAAGGTAAGAGGATATTTATTTTTGGCAGTCAATCCATAATTCCAAAAAAAAAATTGCCAAACTCGACTGGAATTGTAATGTTTTGGAAATAATTGATTTAACTGCTAACTTATAAACAAATCCCCTTTTACCGACCGTTATGATTAAACATTATTTTCTACTATTTCTGGTCACGGGGTTCTTGAATTTGGAATGCAATGGACAATCATCCGAAGATACAACCCTTATCGTATATTTCGGTTCTGGCGATTCCAAGCTGGCGCCAGAAGAGACTGAAAAATTGGAGTCGGTTTTTGGAAACAGGGATTTCACTGTAAAGAAAATCAGCGGTCATACGGATTCTGTTGGCTCGTCTCAAAAAAATATTACTTTATCCCAAACCAGGAGTAGATCGGTTGCCAACTACCTACAAAATCATTTTAATATTACAAACGGTTATTCCATTGAAAACTATGGTGAGGAAAAACCTGTTAGTATTATTGACAACGCCTTAAACAGACGTGTTGAAATTGTTGTGCATTTTTCCGAACAGACCCAAAAAATAAAAGATACCGGTAGATACACCGTTTTAAAGATATATAATTTTGATAAAATATATTTTGTACCCAATCAACCCATTTTAGAAAGCTCTTCCTTGCCCTACCTGGATGAAGTAGTTCAGATTTTGAAATCCTATCCAACGGAGATATTTGAGATTCGGGGGCATGTGAATTGGCCACTCTGGTCAGTCTCGAAGAACGATTCGGGATATAGAAAAAAAATGAATCAGTTATCCACTGACAGGGCCAAAGCCGTATATGATCTTTTGGTTGAAAGGGGCATTTTGCCGCAAAGAATGATCTATAAGGGAATGGGCAATTCCCAAATGACTTTTCCCAATGCCAGGAAAAAAGAGGAACAGTTACAAAACATGCGTGTCGAAATCCTGATCTTAAAGGAAGCTGATTCCATCCAGCATTAATAAGGAGCTTTTACTGCTCCGCCATCTATCTGAATGGTAGTACCTGTTATGTAACCCGCAAGCGGGGATGCAAGGAAAGCCACCAAGGCTCCCAGTTCTTCGGGTTTA
>PLCH01000154.1 GCA_003135585.1 Chitinophagaceae bacterium | reverse complement strand
AACCCCTACCACGCCCATGCGTAAACTGGTTGAAAGAACCGAACCCGGTAAAAAAGTTTTTACCGATAAACTGGTTATATTAATAATGCGACCACTACCGGTTTTTCGCATCTGAGGTACCACAAGCCTGCTGAAACGGACTACACTCAACAAGTTTAATTCAAAAGCTTCCTGCCATGCTCTATCATCAAAGGATTCAAACATACCGAATGGAGGACCACCCGCGTTGTTAACCAGGATGTCAATTTTGCCAAATGTTTCGGCGGCAATAGCAACAAAATTTTCAACAGCTTTAAGTTCCTTTACATCTACGGTTATCGCCATCACCTTTCCCTTGCTGACTGCTCTTATTTCCTCGGCTGTTTTATCAAGCTGTTCTTTGTTACGAGCACCAATCACGATATCAGCCCCTTCCGCCGCCAAAGCTTTTGCGCTGGCCCTGCCCAGTCCCTTGCTGGCGGCAAGAACCAATGCTGTTTTCCCACTTAATTGTAAATCCATGATTGCCAGAAAGGTGTAAACCAAAGATACGCATGAATGAAACAAAGACGTCCCCTTTTTTCATTTACCTTTCTGATACAATTGATTTTATGGAAAAGATCCTTCAGATACTTTCCGTTTTTGTATTGTTGGTCCTGGTAATAAAAATTTTTGCCAAAAAGCCGGACAAAGATTTCAAGGAGTATTATTTGTTCAAGCGGATAGTCATAAACGAAGGCTTTCTTCCGGTTCATTTTGCCCTGAACACGGACAACAGGCATTTGTTTATTTTGAGCCAGACTAAAGTTTTCTTGATTGATATGGATACGGATGAAATGAAAGAGCAGTTTTCTCTGGCCCCTGGAACAAAAAGCATGGCCGTCGCCCATAAATGGAACAGGGGCTTTTTTAGCAACGCAGAAGCAGCATCTTTGATTGTTATTGATTTGAAATCATTGATAATCCTTGAAACAAGGCCCGTTAGTGGATTTGAAGATGGCATTCTATTTTTTGAACCATTTAGCGACCAACTATTTATTTTTAACAGATACAAAAACTGTGTGCTCATAATTGATCCGGATAAATCAACCATCAAACGTTCTATTTTATTACCCGGAAAACTAAGCTGCCCCGTAGCAGATGAAACGGGCAACCTGTATGGGATTATAAAAGATGAAAACCTTATTATTGAAATCGACGCATTCAGCGGTCGGGTGGGCAGGCAATGGTTTATTGAATGCGGTCAGGGCACAGGTTGCGTGGCCATTGACAAAAGGAACGAGCTGCTGTTTACGGGATGCAGTAATAAAAAACTCGGAGTTTTTGAATGCAAGACGGCTAGATTGCTTTGTGTTGTGGAATTGGGCGAGGTACCGGATAATGTAGTATTTGAACCGGAGACCGGACTGATATTTGTTTCAAATGTTTCAGGAACGATAACGATCCTTTCACGGGTGAAGCGCGACGAATATAAGATTGTCCAGCATCTCCAAACAGAAAAAGGTTCAGGCGATATGGCTGTGGATTCAATAACTAAAAAAATTTATTTGGCAACGCCAATACCTGACCCAAATACAGGAGATCTGGCTTCCGCGGCCTGTCGGCTGCTGGTTTTTTCCAATGAATAGCAGCGAATCTAATTATAGGATGGATTTACCCCCAATTCTTCGGGGTCAATTTCCGTATAATTTTTGATCTCATTATATAGGGTATCTCTTTCAACTGGTTCCCTTCTTACCTGTTTAATCAGCGAAACCAATTGGGCCGTTGAAAGGGTGGGGTGTTGCTCCTCGGATCCAGCCATGGAATAAATTTTAGTTGAATCATCAATCGTGCCGTCAAGATCATTCACGCCGAAAGACAAAGTTAATTGCGCCAGTTGACGACCCAGCATCGGCCAGTATGCTTTAAGGTGGGGAAAATTATCCATATACAAACGGCTTACGGCATACAACTTCATATCTTCAACAACTGAACTCTCGGGAAGATAACTCATGTCATTGTCCTTATTTCGAAACTTCAATGGAATAAATGTATTAAAGCCCCCGGTTTCATCCTGTAGTTTCCTTAATCGTTCCATATGATCAATCCGATGCCAGTATTTTTCAATATGCCCATATAGCATCGTGGCATTTGTGTGCATTCCAATTTGATGTGCCGCTCTGTGAATGGCGAGCCAGCCATCTGCATCGACTTTGTCAGCGCAGATCNNCAGATCTGCTCCCGAATTTCCGGGTGAAAGATTTCCGCTCCTCCGCCAGGCAAGGAATCCAAACCAGCCTCGTGAATTGCCTTAATGCCTTCTTCCACACTCAATTTTGCCTTGCGAAACATATAATCCAGTTCTACGGCTGTAAATCCCTTGATATGCAGTCCAGGCCGGTGCCTTTTTATTTTTTCCAGTAGTTCAACAAAAAACTGCAAATTCATTTTCGGATGAACACCGCCGACAATATGGACTTCCGTAACCGGTTTTGCATCATAGCTTTTTACAATATTCAGCATTTGCTCCTGGCTTAATTCCCATCCTTCATCCCCGTGTGCATATAATCTTGAATAGGAACAGAATTCACAAGAAAAAACACAGACATTGGTTGGTTCTATATGAAAATTCCGGTTAAAATAGGTTTTATTGCCGTGTAATCTTTCACGCACCCGGTTGGCCAGCGCTCCCAACAATGCAAGGTTACCCTTTTCAAAAAGAATCAATCCCTCTTCCTGATTCAGTCTGTTCCCACTGAGGATTTTTTCACTGATTTGCCTGACCGCTTTATCTTTCTCGGAGGCAATTATTGTTTGTATCGCTGAATCATTCATTGTTCTTTCCTTTTGGTATGCATCCGGCAAAGTTACGCTGCAAACGTTGACGATCCGGGTTGGCAACCTTTTAATGAAGTTAATTTTTTTAAAAATGGTTATCTTTCCCTTTGAACCAAAACCAACAAACATGCAGCGCTTTCACGGACTGATTGGCATTGTATTGATTCTTGGGCTTGCATTTCTTTTTTCCAATAATAAATCAAAGATTAATCCCAGACTGGTCATCAGTGGACTCCTGTTGCAATCATTTATAGCAATACTTGTTTTCAAGGTTGGGTTTATGAGCCGGTTTTTCCAGTTTCTTGGCCATGGCATGGGAAAAATCGAGCTGTTTGCTTTTAAGGGCGCTTCATTTGTATATGATGGGATTGGTGTTCAACAATCCAATGGGACTATTGCAAATTATTCATCCGGGGGTTTTGTCTTTGCATTTAATATTACCGCGACTATCATCCTGGTTTGTGCTTTGGTGGCGGTTTTTTATTATTATGGAATTATGCAGCGTATTGTCGCCATTATTGCAAGAGCCATGAATTTTGTGATGAGGGTGAGCGGGGCAGAAGCCCTAAGTAATGTAGCCAGCGCTTTTGTCGGACAGGTGGAGGCACAGGTTTTGATACAGCCCTATTTGCCCGGTATGACAAAAAGTGAGCTGCTGGCCAGTATGACCGGGAGTCTCGCCTGCATTTCGGGAGGGATTTTAGTGGTATATGCAAGTATGGGTGCCCAGGCCGGCATGGACCTGGCACCGAAATTAATTACGGCGAGTTTAATGGCTGCACCCGGTGCCCTGGTGATTTCAAAAATTGTNNGCCGGAGACCGAGGAAAGCCAGACACTGGGTCTGGTGAAACTGGAGGTAAAAAGTCATTATACAAATGTAATTGATGCTGTGTCTCAGGGAGCAGGAGAAGGATTTAAGATTGCCATGAACGTTATAGCCATGCTGATCGGTTTTATTGCCGTGATCGCTTTATTGGACTATATTTTGATTCATATTGGGCATCTTTTTAATACCAGTTTCGATTTAAGCCTTAACTGGATTTTCGGGAAAATATTTTATCCTTTTGCTTGGGCTATGGGGGTTCCTTCTGCCGACGTTAACAATGCGGCAACCCTGCTGGGTTAAAAATTAACGATCAATGAATTTGTCGCTTTTAAAAATCTTACCGGAAGGGCCGTGCCGCTTATTTCCGAAAAAGGATTACTGATTGTAAGTATCGCTATTTGCGGCTTTGCGAATTTTAGCAGCGTGGGAATGCAGATTGGAGGTATTGGTGCAATTGCTCCTGAACGAAGGGCTGACCTGGCGAGACTCGGATTAAGAGCTCTGCTGTGCGGGACGCTGGCTTCCTATCTTTCTGCGACCATCGCGGGTATATTGATTTAACCTTTTCTGACAGCAAAAAAAACCCGCACTAAACTAGGCGGGTCCTTTATTCAGCTGAATGAATTATCAGATATGTGCATCGATTTTCTTAACAAAGTTAGATTTAGGTTGTGCACCCACTAATTTGTCAACTACCTTACCGCCTTTAATAAAAAGAATGGCGGGAATGGAGGTGATTCCATAGTTGATGGATAATTGAGGATTGTGATCCACGTTTACCTTCCCTACATTGATTTTACCATCATAGTCCTTGGACAGTTCTTCAATGACTGGCCCTATAGCACGGCAGGGTCCACACCATTCAGCCCAAAAGTCTATGACTGTTAATTTATCAGATGCGATTACCTTTTCCTGGAAGTTTGCATCGGTCAGTTCTAATGCCATAATAATTGATTTTAAAATTTATATAAAGGTCAAAATATTTACTGANNGTTCAAAAATGCATCCAAAATGGAATTAAGTGATGTTTTGACATCCATTCATCTAATGCATGACCACCTGAACCTCGGCTTCGGGCGTATTCTCCAAAAAGGCAGCCATTTCGTCATTCATCTCAAATCCATTCTCCATTGTATAC
>PLCH01000050.1 GCA_003135585.1 Chitinophagaceae bacterium | reverse complement strand
GGCCTATACGGAGAACAGGAAAATACACTTCCCATTACTGGCCGATTTTGAGCCCAAGGGCGCTGTCGCCAAACAGTATGGTGTTTATGATTCGAAGGAAGGCCTGTGTGAAAGAGCCTTGTTTGTTATTAATGCAGAGGGGATTATCGAATGGAGCTACCTTTCTCCAAAATCTGTTAACCCAGGTGCTGACGGTATTCTGGAAGCTTTGGAAAACCTAACCAAAGAAAAAATCCATTAAGCGATGTCAAAAAAACTCACTCCGCCCCTAAACAAAAAAGATCATATCCAGGGCTCACCAAATGCTTTGATAGAATTAGTGGAATTTGGAGATTATCAATGTCCTCATTGTGGAATAGCCTATCGCATTATCAAAGAAATACAAAAGGCCTTGGATAACAAGCTGAAGTTTATTTTCAGAAACTTTCCCCTGTCGGAAGCGCATCCATATGCCCTGCCAGCAGCTATTGCAGCCGAAGCAGCCGGAAAGCAAAACCAATTTTGGGAAATGCATGATATTATTTATGAAAATCAATTGGCGCTAAGTGAAGTTGCTTTTTTCAAATTTGCAAAGGTGCTGGGATTGAGTATCCCGGCCTTTGAAAAAGACCTGCAGGATGAATCTCTTGTCAAAAAAATAGAGGCCGATTTTGAAAGTGGAATCAAAAGCGGGGTAAATGGTACACCCTCCTTCTTTATAAATGGATATAAATACGAAGGCAGTTATGATTTTGAATCTTTACTTCAGGGCATCCAGGAAGGTGTAATGTAATGGACGCAAAGGCTTTTTCCCCCGATAAATTTATGGTTGGATAAACTGGGTTCCTCCCAATATTCCGAGCGCAATTTTGAAATAGTTTTTAACCACAAATATTTTCTAGTTTGATCTTAAACTCTCCACCGGATTGGCAAGGCCAGCTTTAATGGCCTTGGTGCTTACTGTGAAAAATGCAATTAACAAGGCGGCTAATCCTGCCAGCACAAATACCCTCCAGCTGATATTTATGTGGTAGGCAAAATCCTGTAGCCATTTATTCATAATATACCATGCAATAGGTGATGCGAGAATGATAGCGGCCAAAACCAATTGCAGGAAATCCTTGACCAGTAAACTAGCTATGCCCGCTACCGATGCTCCGAGAACCTTGCGAACGCCGATTTCCTTAATCCGCTCCTGAGTGGCGAAAGTTGAGAGCCCGAATAGGCCTACCATACAAATAAATATAGCCAACCCTGCGGAAAATGTGATGATTTGCTGCCAATTTTTATCGCTCTGGTATGCATTGGAAATTTCATCATCTAAAAACGAATAATTAAAATAGTGTTGCGGAAATGTTTTTTTGAATGTCTTTTCGATAACCGGCAACGCTTGTGCGATTTTCCCTGTTTGAATTTTTATGATAACATATTCACGGTTACCCATGCTTAAAACCTGGGGTCCTATTTTTTCTTTTAATGAACCATAATGATAATCCTTTATTACCCCGATTACTGTCATGGTGCGCCTATCGTCCATATTTATAAATTGCTGACCAATAGGATTTTCCCATCCTACCAATTTCACAAAGGCTTCATTTACCATGACGGGATTGGAAGAATCTCCTTCATCCATATTTGAGAAATTACGCCCGTTTTTTATGGATATTCCGAGCGTAGACAGGTAGAATTCATCAATATTTTTTCTTCTAATGTTGAATTCCCGGCCATTCACCAAGGCAACATTTTCTCCCATTCCCTCCTCGCTCGTCACTTCTTTAATGGATGGGTCCAGTACCAATTGATTCCTTAAAGCCTGAATCGTGTTTTCTTGTATGCGCTGGGGGGGCAAATGGATTTTAATCAAACCGGAGTAGTTGTATCCTAAATCCTCGTTTGAAATAAAATTCATCTGCCCATAATAAACAAGGGTAGCAATGACGAGACCTACAGCCAGCGTGAATTGTATAATGATGAGGCTTTTCCCAAACAAATGTTTTTGATTCAGTTTTTGCTTATTGTACAGCACTTGTGCCGGATTGTATAAGGAGAGGACAACGGCCGGGTAAACCCCTGCAATGAAAATACATAAAAGGATCAGTATTATTCCGTCCAGGAATAAACCGGTGTTGAAAAAATGGGAAAAAAAGATTTTTTTTCCAGATAGTTGATTAAAAATCGGTAATAAAAAACTGCTAAGCAGGATGGCCAGGATGTAANNCTTTAACAATCTGCCCTTTCGTGCTTCCGGAAATTTTCCGAATCCCAATTTCTCTTGCCCTTTTTAGGGAGCCTGCAACACTTAAGTTGACAAAATTTACACAAGCCATTAGTAAAATAAATGCAACAATACCCGTTAGAATATATGAATAGGTAATAGTACTTCCGCCAGATAATCCCTGCTCTTCATCAGCCTTACCGTAAGGGAGCTGTCCCAAAGGATTTAAATGCATGTCGGTGGCAGGCAATAAATGAAATTGATATTGGTCAGGAGAAATTCCGGCTTCCGAGAATTGTTTTTTTGCTTTTGTATGAAATACCCGGGTTAATTTCCGGCTTACTTTTTCCGGATTTGCCGAAGAATCAAGTAACAAAAAAGTCGTAAGATAATTATTCAGCCAGTTTTCATCTTTAAACATCAGTCGTAAATAGTTAAAGGGGACAAGAATGTCAAATTGGATGGAAGAATTTGCAGGAGGGTTTCTGGCAACGCCGGTAACTGTCAGGATATCTATCCCCCTGCCTTCCTCAAGTTTGAAAGTCCTGCCGATGACATCAGTGGTATTAAAAACCTTTAGGGCAGTGGCTTCTGACAAAACAATTGAAAAAGGATCATTGAGCGCGGTTTTGGGATTTCCGCGTAATAAAGAAAAGGAAAACAGGTCAAAAAAACTTTCATCCACATAAAGATTCTTTACTGCAAATGATTTGGATCCGCTGCTGATATTTATTCCGTCCATCCCCAATATTCTGGTGTAATCTTCGATTTCAGGTAAAGCCGCTTTAAATGCCGGACCCTGCACCTGGCCAGTTGTCCCGACTGTCTGCTGACTGCCGTCGCGGGGATGGGTAATAGTTGTCGTAAGACGGTATAATTGTTTACTTTTTTGATGAAAATGGTCATAGCTCATTTCATCTGTAACATACAAAATTGCTAACAGAGCACAGGTGATTCCAAGCGTCAACCCTGCAATGTTTATAAAAGCGAATAATTTATTATGCTGCAAATGACGAAATGCGATCTTGAAATAATTAATAAGCATTCCTCTGTTTTTTGCTTTTCCGACTTTTAAAAGTTGAAGGTAAAAGAAGCTGACTATTTCTGCAACGCTCCCCAGGACACCAACTGCGAAACCAAAAATTCTCAATTTTCTGAGGGTTCCTGCTGGCTCCAGTCTGCTTTTCTTCCACAAAATACCAAAATAGTCTGAGGAGGAAGGTTACTTTAATATAAAAACTATAAGCAAACCGGGTATCTTTATTTACCTGTCCCTCAATTTCTGGAGATAAGCTTCGAAAGAAATAATTAATTAGTTTTTTATTTTGTCAAATAAATTAGTAATTTAGCACTAAATAAATTAGTTCTATGTCAATCGCCGGAAAAAATCTTAAATATCTTCGCAAACTGCGAGGATGGACCCAGGAAGAGTTTGCTGCCAAACTGAAGATTAAAAGATCATTGTTGGGGGCTTATGAAGAAGAGAGAGCGGATCCAAGAATTGAAGTATTGGAAACCATCGGGGATATATTTAAACTCACGCTGGATGAATTACTTCGAAAAGACCTGAACGAACAAAAGGGTGGGAGTTATTTAGCCAAACGAAGAGCACAAAAGATGGCCGCCGCTTCCAATACCATTCAACTTGTACCCGTAAAAGCCGCAGCCGGATACCTGGCAGGTTATGCAGACCCTGATTTTCTGGACGAATTGAATACTTTCACGCTACCCATGCTGACGCCTGGAAATTACCGCGCATTTGAAATCATCGGAGACTCCATGTTACCTACTACCAGCGGTTCAGTAATCGTGGGTGAGAAAGTAAACGAACTGGAGGAAGTGAAAACCAACCATACTTATATCATTATTTCCCGCAGTGAAGGTATCGTCTACAAAAGAATACTGAAGAACAATAAATCGAAAAATAAGTTAACTCTGATCAGCGATAACAGCTCCTATCAACCTTATCAGGTAAATACCGAGGATGTTATTGAAGTCTGGAAAGCGCAAATGATCATAAGCAAGGCCAATACCCAACAACGCTGGGACGTTAACCAGCTGGCAGGCCTGGTAAGTAATCTGCAGGACCAAGTTTCAGTTTTAAAGAAAAAAATGAACTGATTAAGCGTTCAATTCCCGGGGACGATTCAATCATAACACGACTCAGGGTTATTCCAGGTGTAGGTAAGTCCATTGCCACCGATTTGATTAATATCGGTATGAGAAAAGTGAGCGATCTAAAAGGAAAGGATCCTGAATCCCTGTTTGCTCAATCAAATACGATGGCTGGGATGCAGCAGGATCGTTGCCTGTTATATGTTTTCAGGTGTGCCGTATATTATGCAGAAACTCCCTTTCCTGACGCCGGCAAATTGCTATGGTGGAAATGGAAAGACAAAAAATGATTCTATTCTCACTAGTCTTTGCTATATGTAATTCACTGCAATTGCATGACCTTATTCTCCACAATGGCAAATACATTTTCCCCGGCGCCGGGTTGAATGATCGCCACTCCCGTAAAGCGGCTGAATGCAGGGATAACCGCGTATTGTTTGCCAAAATGAAAACAAGGGAAGCAGAGGGATTGTTTTCCCGATCCGCTTATTCTGATTCCGGGATGGAGATGACCGGAAAAGAAATACCTGGGCGAAGCATATCCCTGGCTGGAACCCTGAGCGGGGATGGGTACAGGTCTTGATATTTTGATATGACTGATATCATGAATAAAACAAATATCATCCACCAATAATTTCTCATTGTTCAGATTGATATTGGCCCTCATGTACCATTCATCTTCCAGTATGTCGTGATTGCCTTTGATAAGATGAATGACTAGATCGGGAAGATCATCCCTCCATTTGCGAAAGAGCTCCAATTCCATGTTCAGGAGGCTATGAAAAAGGTCTCCGACAATTATCAAGGTTTCAGGTTGAAAATACTGGATCTGTTCAAAAAGTCTTTGGAGGTCTTCTTTGTAAACAGCTTGTGGTACTGCAATACCGGCTTTTCTGAAATGTCCGGTCTTACCAAAATGTAAATCTGAAAC
>PLCH01000177.1 GCA_003135585.1 Chitinophagaceae bacterium | reverse complement strand
ACAGATATAGGCTTTTATCCAAAGGCCAGGTTTCACTACCGGGAACGTTTATCAGGAGCCAATCAACATATCTTGATATATTGCATAGAAGGGAAAGGGCAGTTGAAAATAAAGAAAAGGAACTTCACCATTAAGCCCAGTGAATTTTTTATCATTCCAGCCCACCTGGCTCATACCTATTTTGCTGATGAAGATGATCCATGGACAATTTACTGGATACATTTTAAGGGCATCAATTCAAATTCCATAGTTGAATTGATATTGAAGCAGTTTCAAAATATATACAAAGGTTTTGTTCGATACAATGAAATGCGCATCCATTTGTTTGAACAAATATACGGGCATTTGGAAAGAGGATATAGCAGCGATAATCTATTATATGCCAACATGTGCCTATGGCAATACCTCACCTCCTTTAGTTTTAGCGACAAATTCAATAACACCAGCAAACCTGCAGTACTTAACACCATTGAATATTCCATTGAATATATGCGAAATCATTTGGACGAAATGCTTTCTCTGGAGGAAGTGGCCAAGGCGGTAAATCTTTCTTCTTCTCATTTTTCTTTCCTTTTTAAAAAAGAGACCGGATTCCCGCCAATGGAATATTTTAATCATCTTAAAATACAAAAAGCCTGTCAATTCCTTTTATTTACAAAACTACGTATCAAGGAAATAACCTATAAATTAGGTATGGAAGACCCGTATTATTTTTCGAGACTATTCACTAAAGTCATGGGGCTTTGTCCCCTTGAATACAGGGAAAAGAAAGTTCATTGACAGAACATCCCTTTCTTAAATACTATTGAGTAAATTATGATACTATTCCCATTCAGATATTTTCTTAGCCCATTAGGTATTTGTATCTTCTTTATTTATGGTTGTAATTCTTCATCAACAAAAGATGCTCCTGTACAACAGGTTCTTCCACTATTCACCTTGCTCTCACCCTCTCAAACGCATATTAATTTTAGTAACTCCCTGACCGAAGGGCTGAACACCAATGTTTTGATGTACGAATATTTTTATAACGGTGGGGGTGTGGCAATAGGGGACTTAAACGGAGATGGCTTGCAGGATATTTATTTTACAGGTAACATGACCGATAATAAGTTGTATTTGAACAAGGGCCATATGCAATTTGAAGATATCACCGCGATAGCAGGAGCAGGTATAGCGGGGCGCCCGGGCCCCTGGAAAACAGGAGTAACCATGNNTGTTAATGGCGATGGCAAGTTGGATATCTATGTTTGTTATTCAGGCAAAATCCATGGCTCGGGAAGAAAGAACCAATTATTTATTAACCAGGGCAATGATAAAAATGGAATCCCTCAATTCAGTGAAATGGCAGAGCAGTATGGACTAGCCGATTCTGCCTTTAGTATTCAGGCTTATTTTTTTGATTATGATCGCGACGGCGACCTGGATATGCTGTTGGTAAATCATAACCCAGAGCGGCTTACAAATCTTGATGATGCCTATATAAAGGGATTATTAAATAAATCAAATGCGCAAATTGGGTTAAAACTATACCGTAATGACAATGGTTATTTTCGCGATATAACAAACCAGGCAGGCATTCAAAGCACCGCCTTATCTTACGGCTTAGCGGCGGGAATAGCAGATATCAATGGAGATGGTTGGCCGGATATTTATGTATCCAATGATTACAATGTACCTGATAAGTTATATATAAATAACACCCATGGCGGCTTTACCGATCAATTGCAAAAAATGGTTGGCCATACTTCTTTTTATTCCATGGGCAACGATATTGCCGATATTAACAATGACGAAAAGCCTGATATTTTCACCCTTGACATGCTTCCCGAAGATAACCGCCGTCAAAAATTATTATTTGGGGGAGACAACTATGAGTCATTTAATCTGAATATCCGTGTTGGGTTTTACTACCAGTATATGCGCAATATGTTGCATATTAATAACGGGAATGGTTTGTTTAGTGAAATAGGGCAACTGGCCGGCATATCCAATACCGACTGGAGTTGGGCGCCCTTGTTTGCTGATTATGATAATGATGGCTGGAAGGACCTGTTTGTAAGCAATGGTTATACGCGCGATTATACCAACATGGATTTTTTAAAATTCATGGGAAATACTCTTTTGGACAGGCGTGTGATGCGGCAGAATCTGCTTGACCTTGTCCAACAAATGCCTTCCTCCAAGGTAAAAAGTTATTTCTTCAGGAATAACGGGGACCTGACTTTCAGTAATACAAGTACCCAGTGGGGGATCATGGACTCTTCCAATAGTAATGGAGCGGCCTATGCGGACCTGGATAACGACGGTGACCTTGACTTGGTGGTCAATAACATTAATCAGCCCGCGTTTATTTACGAAAATCAGGCAAACAGGCAATCTAATAACCATTGGCTCCAACTTAAACTAGAAGGTTTAGGGAAAAATACTCTGGGGATAGGAGCGAAAGTAACCATCTATGTTAAAAATAAGAAACAATGGCTTGAACAGATGCCGACCCGCGGGTATCAATCTAGTGTTTCACCTGTTCTTCATTTCGGGCTTGGACAGGATAATATGATCGATTCTCTCCGCATCGTATGGCAGCAGGGCAATGAAGAAATCGTTACCAATATCCCTGCCGACCAGCAACTCACTTTACAGGAAAAGAATGCAAAAGGCAGCTATCTGATACCGAAACCACTAAAACCCCTTTTCACCGAAATCAAATCGCCCATACCTTACATTCAAGAAAAAAACCCGTTCAACGATTTTAAGCGGCAACATTTAATGGTGAACCCGATGTCGTTTTCCGGGCCATGTTTGGTCAAAGGCGATGTGAACGGTGATGGCCTGGAAGATGTGTATGTTGGAGGCGGAAACGGGCAAGCTGGATCACTATTCATTCAGCAAAAAAGTGGGCTTTTCGTTCTCAAAGCAACAGCTGCTTTTGAGGCTGATAAGCAAAGCAATGATGCAGATGCGATATTTTTTGATGCCAACGGCGATGGCAAACTTGATCTTTATGTATGCTCAGGAGGCTATGATAATTTTTTACCCAATGATCTCTTGTTGCAGGATAGGCTATATCTGAACGATGGAAAGGGCAATTTTATCAAATCAACAAATGCCCTT
This sequence comes from Chitinophagaceae bacterium, assembly GCA_003135585.1. Taxonomy (GTDB): domain Bacteria; phylum Bacteroidota; class Bacteroidia; order Chitinophagales; family Chitinophagaceae; genus Puia. Next base: position 677 of record PLCH01000177.1, on the reverse strand, counting down.
CCCCAAATGCTTAGCAGTAAAAGTTGTGTCAGAGTAGCCGACATTAATGGCGATGGTTACCCTGATCTGTTTATAGGGGGTAGGGTTATACCGGGCCGGTACCCTGAAACACCGCAAAGCTGCGTACTGATCAATGATGGCAAGGGGCATTTCACTGATCAAACCCTGCAAATAGCTCCACAACTACAGTATATTGGTATGGTAACGGATGCTGCTTGGGTGGACATGAACGGCGATAACAAACCCGACCTGATTGTGGTGGGCGAATGGATGCCTGTAACCGTCATGATCAACGTGAACGGCAAACTCATCAATGAGACCAGAGACTATTTTGATAAGACCTATAGTGGCTGGTGGAACAAGTTGCTTGTAGAAGACTTGAACCATGACGGCCACCCGGACCTAGTGATCGGTAACCTGGGATTAAATTCCCAGTGTAAGGCGACCGACCTGGAACCGGCTGAGATGTACTATAAGGACTTTGATAACAACGGGTCAGTAGACCCGATATTATGCTTTTACATCCAGCATAAAAATTATCCTTATGTCACAAGAGATGAGCTGCTTGATCAGATAAGTATAATGCGTTCACGTTTTCCCGATTACAAGAGCTACGCAGATGCAACCATAACTGATGTATTTACTGCAGAAGAGCTTTCCGGGGTTCATCACCTGGA
>PLCH01000407.1 GCA_003135585.1 Chitinophagaceae bacterium | reverse complement strand
GGTTCATCACCTGGAGGCCAACTACCTGAAAACGGCTTATTTTGAAAGCGATGCCCATGGAAGGCTCCATGATAAAGGCCTGCCCATAGAGGCGCAATTTTCACCGGTAAATACCATAACGACCTTAGACTATGACAATGACGGAAATAAGGATTTGCTCTTATGCGGCAGTATTAACCAGTCCCGATTGCGTTTTGGCAAGTACGATGCCAACTATGGCCTGTTGCTAAAAAACAATGGCAATGGCAATTTTACTTCCGTTTCCCAAGAACGATCCGGCTTTAGGTTAAGGGGTGATGTCCGAAGTGTAATCCAAATAAACCACGTCTTATTGTTTGGTATCAATCAAAATGAGCTTAAAGCTTACGATACTGAACATAAACCATAATTACTCGCTATAAGGAGTTTTGATTCTCTTTTATTCGAATTCGCAATATGATCCAATCCTAGTTATAGGTATTCATTCATTCAAGCAGAGGCTATCCATTGATTAAATTTAACTTCATCCCCCTGATATCCACTAGTCCAGATCGGGATAGTTGCATTACATCGTGCGACACATTTTGCAAAAAACTTATAACTTTAGGAATTGCAAAATTGTGAGTGGCTAATTTTAGTGTGAGTTGTTATGGTTGACTAATATTTTCCAGGCAAAAAGGATCGGTATGGTAAATCATATATATGCAGGCCTTCCCGTTAAATAATCTATGCTTTCCTAAAAATAATCCATCATATATTACCGGTATTCAAACTAAGTTTGAAAATAAAAATCAGCATTGATTTTATTGCTGAAAAATGTCTCCCATATGAAAGAGCAGGTATCTTATCACAATAATTATATTACCGGCATATCATTCATTTCAGCGCTTGGAGGTTATCTTTTCGGTTTTGATTTTGCAGTCATTTCCGGTGCCCTTCCTTTTTTGCGATCTGCCTTTGACTTATCGTCTTTAGAGGCAGGATTTTTGACAGGTTCGCTAGCATTGGGGTGCATCATCGGCTCCCTGTTCGCAGGTAATTTTTCGGACCTTCACGGACGAAAGCCGGGTTTATTGCTGTCTGCATTAATTTTTGCTCTATCGGCTCTTGGAATGGCTTTCGCTCCTTCACTCCTTGTATTCCTAATAATGCGATTCTGCGCAGGAATTGGCGTTGGCATGGCATCTTTGTTAAGCCCAATGTATATTGCTGAAATTTCCCCGGCTGCGGTGCGGGGAAGAAACGTAGCTATAAACCAACTTACAATTGTGGTTGGTATCCTTATCACCAATCTAATAAACTATTTGCTAGCAAAAAAAGGGGTGGATGCCTGGCGCTGGATGTTTGGTTTGGGGGTGGTGCCATCGCTTTTGTTTTTGCTGGGTGTTTCCTGGTTGCCAGAAAGCCCTCGGTGGCTGATTAAGGCAGGTAAATCAAGTGAAGCAGAAAAGGTATTGCTGAAATTAGGAAATAATGTTTTTACCCAAAATACAATAAAAGATATTCAGGATTCATTGTCCGGTAATGGTCATTCATCATTCAAAGAAATATTCAGTAAATCCCTTCGCCCTGCTGTTATTATAGGGATTGGATTGGCAGTGTTTCAGCAATTTTGTGGCATTAACGTGGTTTTTAATTATACATCCATCATTTTCGGATCGGCAGGAGCCAATATCAACAGGCAATTGCTCGAAACCGTTTCTATTGGAGTCGTTAATTTGCTGTTCACCATCCTGGCTATGCGACTGGTAGACAGACTGGGAAGAAGACCGTTGATGCTGATTGGTTCAATTGGCCTATCCATGATTTACATCGTTCTTGCTTTCATTTTACAAAATAAGCTTCCTCTGTACGCACTTTCAATATTTGTTTTGATGGCTATTGCACTATATGCTTCAACACTGGCACCTGTTACATGGGTTCTAATTTCTGAAATATTTCCAAATAAAATCAGGGGAAAAGCTTTATCCATTGCAATTGTCTCTTTGTGGAGTGCCTATTTTCTTCTGGTGTTTACTTTTCCTGTACTGGCAGAAAAAACCGGAGCATACGGTCCTTTCTATTTATATGCAGGAATTTGTGTACTCGGTTTCTTGTTTGTAAAAAGAAACGTGAAAGAAACCAAAGGTCAGACACTCGAACAATTGGAGCAACATTTTCTGGCACATTAATGAAATAAACATGAGTGATTTTTTTGTAAAAGCCTGGGAAGAGGATATAACCATTCCTACATACAAAACAGGGGAGCCAGATAATAACCCGTTGTTTTTGGAAAAAAGGGTTTACCAAGGCAGCAGTGGAGCTGTTTACCCCCATGCAGTGATTGATAAAGTGTATGATAAAAAAGAAGATAAAATTTACAAAGCAGTCTTTTTGGAGAACCAATACCTGAAAATTATGATATTGCCGCAATTGGGTGGCCGAATCCAGATGGCTTTTGACAAAACCAATGACTATCATTTTGTTTATTATAACCATGTAATAAAGCCTGCTTTGGTTGGATTAGCTGGACCATGGATATCGGGAGGCATAGAATTCAATTGGCCTCAACATCATCGGCCGAGCACATTTGATCCGATTGACTTTTACATTGAAGAAAATGCCGACGACAGCAAAACCGTTTGGGTTAGTGAAATTGAGCAAATGTTTCATATGAAAGGAATGGCGGGTTTCACGCTTTACCCCCATCAGGCATTCATTGAGGTTAAAGTAAGACTTTATAACCGTTCTTCATTGCCACAAACATTTTTGTGGTGGGCCAATCCTGCAGTGGCAGCAGACGAAACCTATCAATCCATTTTTCCACCAGACGTTCATGCGGTGTATGATCATGGTAAAAGAGATGCGTCACTGTTTCCTATTGCCAAGGGCACCTATTATAAAGTCGATTATTCACCAGGCACAGATATTTCATGGTATAAAAATATTCCTGTTCCAACGTCTTACATGGCGGTCAACTCCGTCTTTGATTTTATAGGCGGATACAATCATGGCAGGAAGGCAGGTATTTTGCATATAGCCGATCATCACATTTCACCTGGAAAAAAACAATGGACATGGGGATGCGGTGAATTTGGAAAAGCCTGGGATCGCCAACTTACAGATGACGACGGGCCTTACCTGGAACTGATGACCGGCGTGTTCACGGATAACCAACCAGATTTCGGATGGATCATGCCAAATGAAGAACGAAGCTTTTCTCAGTATTTCATGCCCTATAAAAATATCGGGCACGTAAAAAATGCAACAATTGATGCCCTTATTAATCTGGAAATTGAAAATCATGAGGCTACAATAAAAGCATACCTCACGTCTGAGCAACATAATGTGTCGATACAACTTTGGCAGTCTGAGAAAATTATTTTTGAGGATTCAGCCAATTTATCTCCCACTCAATCCTATGAAAAAAAAATTCCGCTGCCATTTGAATTTGGTTTGCAAAATCTGAAAATCGTGATCGGTGATAGAACAGGGCGAGAACTTGTAAAATATATACCGGTAAGTCAGAAACAGGTAGCGATTCCGGATCCCGCAAAACCAATCAGGCAGCCGAATGAAGTTGAAACGACTGAAGCATTATTTCTCTCCGGAATGCATTTGGAGCAATATCGTCATGCCACTTATTCACCTGTAGCTTATTACGAAGAAGCTTTGCGGAGAGATTCATCTGATATCCGCAACAACAATGCATTGGGTCTCTGGTGGCTGCGTCGCGGTCAATTTACAAAAGCGGTGACATATTTCCGCAATGCGATATTTAC
>PLCH01000313.1:2834-3005 GCA_003135585.1 Chitinophagaceae bacterium | reverse complement strand
GAACGCAATTTTCCTGTCCTCGCAGTAATTGGTTTCTTAGTGCTTCCATATGATCTGGGAATTTTTGGGGATTACCTGGCAGAATTTGGTTCAGTTATGCCAGAAAGCTATATTTTCATCTAAGTATTCTATTTCGAGTCAATCCAACTCCATATAGATAATAACCTTTTG
>PLCH01000313.1:0-2798 GCA_003135585.1 Chitinophagaceae bacterium | reverse complement strand
TTTGGCAATCTTTGATGTATCAAACCAAGGTCAACATAATCAGGTCCTGCAACAAATATGCATTATAAAAATCCCTACATGAAAAAAATATTATTATCTTTTTTAATTCTCCATTTTGCATTCCATCTTTCTGGTCAGCAGAAATCACCGTTAAATGCCGGCGACCATATCGAAAAAATCAATAGTTTCCTGGCTAACTATTATGTTAGCGGACATGGCCCGGTTTGCATTTTTATGGCGCCAGGCTGGGGCCCGGATGTTGAAATTTATAAGGAGACATTTAAGCCGCTTGAAAAATATTTTACAATGGTATATTTCAATACAAGAGGAACCGGAAAGTCAGAGGCTCCTGCTGATTCAAATATATACTCCTATTATTTTATGAAAGATCTGGATTCATTAAGGAATTACCTTGGGCAGCCGAAAATATGGTTAATAGGACACTCGGCAAGTGGTACAGAAGTGATACGCAATGCATGCCTCTACAATAATAAGCTGAATGGGGTCATTTCTATTGCTCCCTACTGGGGAAATATCGAGAAGCCTGATCCTCCTGACAGTATTTACAACAATTATTTCATGACCGATCTTAATAAAAGAAAANNGTCTTATTGGGAATGGATACCACCGTTACTTCCGGTAATGAAACTATGGGTTTCATACTGCCTTTTTATTTTCATGATACCTTAAAGTTGAAGGACTTTTATGCCATCATGGCGAGATCACAGACAAAATTGGATGAAAGGCCCATGGCACATGATAAAAAAGTATATGCGGCAGGAATTCGATATNNCCACCTGTTTTACTTATTGATGGCGATGATGACTTCGTCTGTGACCCTGAAATATGTGCAAGGAGAATACAAAATTTGATTAACGGCTCAGAATCGAAAATCATTAAGAATGCAGGGCACTTTCCCTGGGTTGAACAGCCCAATTCATTTTGGAAGGATGTTGAACAATATTTGGCAGAGAATAAAGTGAAAAAAAATACAGGAAACTGACAAAATCATACTCATTGCTGCTATAAATCTGATCACTTCAATTATTTCCTAGCATGAAAATAATACTGTCATCATTATCAATTCTTTTTGCAATGCTCATTTCTGCAAGAGTTATAGGTCAGACCAAAGTGACAAGATCGGAAACAGATTTTAAAATAGTAGGTTATGTACCGTTAAGGCCAGTAATAGCCGATAGTAACCAAACGGTTCTTGACTATAGTTTTTTAGATAAGATCACCCATGCTAATTTAGCTTTTATAAATCCTGATACATCAGGAAACTTTTTACAGGATCTCCGTATATCTTCTTTTATAGGGATGGCACACGCAAAAAATGTAAAAGTGCTGGCCTCAATTGGCGGAGGAGGCCCACATAAATATTATTCAGGATTACTTAAAGATGATAAAAGAAATATTTTTATCAGCAACTTGGTTTCGTTGGTGACAAAATATGACCTTGATGGAATTGATGTAGACCTCGAAGACGATGATATCGATATAAATTACGAAAATTTTGTAGTTGCCTTATCAGAGGCTCTTAGGCAGCGCGATAAACTAATTACAGCCGCAATAGCCACAGTTTATAAAGACAGGCTTGCAGACGGAGCCTTACAGCGATTTGACTTCATAAATATCATGTCTTACGATCATACCGGTCCATGGCGGCCAGATAATCCTGGACCTCATTCGCCCTTCATTATGGCCGTGGATGACCTGGAATACTGGAATAAGGTAAGGTCAATCCCAAAAGAGAAATTAGTATTAGGGCTCCCTTTTTATGGATATGGATTTAGTTCCACGAATACCTCAGTCCTAACCATGGATTACAAACAGATTGTTTCTTCATTACCTGAAAGCGTCTCCCAGGACTCAATCAATCTGCCAGGAGATGTAATAATGTATTACAACGGTATCCCTACTTTAAAAAGAAAGACGGCTTTGGCTGAGGAAAATGCCGGAGGTGTAATGATCTGGCAATTACTGGGCGATGCTTCGGGGGAAAACTCGCTTCTGGAGGCTATTCACCAGGTTGTTTATAAAAAATAACACGATCGTATTATGCCTTCAGAATTCTTTTTAAAAGCAAACAGGATCCTCATAAATTTAAGGACCATAGCGGTTAAATTAAAGCGTTTTTGAATATCGTCCATTCCGCAATTCAATTGTGCCCTTCCTACAAATCTCAATAAAAAGAGACCCGAAACCAATAGAAAAATATAGGCCTTTCCTTTTGAACAAAAACTTACCTTATTATTTCATTAAGCTTAATGCGATGAGTCACCTAATTCCCTTAAAATAGTATTACTCCTTTCAATTGCTTCGTCAAAAGTGCTGGTGACATTAGCTTTACCAATTTGCACACTGCTGCCGCCCATCGCTGAAATAATAAATCCTGCGATGATAGCAGTATACAAACCTTTTTCGGGTGACACGCCGGATGCAATGGCAAAAGCAATAGCAGGGGGCAGAGCTACAATACCCACAATCAAACCGGCCATTATATCTTTTCTTAACAGCCGACCGTCATGATTCTTTAACGTGTCAAATAATTTAGGTCTAAACATAAGTCAACAAATCAATTAACATCTGACCTACCTATTGCCAAATTCGTTTTAATATATCCAAACTATTTAAAAACATTGGTACTAATATTAATAAGCTGGCAACTATCCTTTCACTAATAATTTGCGTTTATTATAGTGAAAGTCATTACTGTTCATTTTCTATCCTTAAGAAGTGGTTCAAGCCTTTATGGGATGTTTAAAGCCATTCAATTGAGTAGGAAGGTAGTCATT
>PLCH01000421.1:5006-5429 GCA_003135585.1 Chitinophagaceae bacterium | reverse complement strand
GTCATTAACGTGTACAATCTCTGGAGCCCATTCTAGGATATTACTTTTTATGAGCTCTACAACTGCTTTGTCAAAAAATGCCCAAGTTTCCACAGGAGAAGCAACATCTAAATATTTTTTGTTTTTTAAGAAATACCNNCTGCCAAATTTTACAACTTTGTAGTAGGGAATTATTACGCGGATATCAACGTCCATCGTCTTTAACGCTCCGGGTAAAGATCTAGCTATGTCTCCAAGACCTCCCATTTTAAAGAAGGGGTCATTCTCCCAAACAACAAAAAGTATATTCATACCTATTCGACAAATGTTAAGGCGACACCTTTTTTACCAGCTCTTCCGGTTCTACCAATTCTATGTACATAGGTTTCCGGAATATTTGGCAATTCATAATTAATCACATGTGACAACTCCTCAATATCAATA
>PLCH01000421.1:0-4966 GCA_003135585.1 Chitinophagaceae bacterium | reverse complement strand
GTTTAAATCTTTGGCAACTTTATCGGCTCCGTGTTTGGTACGGGTAAAAACCAATGCTGTCCGAATGGATTTCTCTTTTAGAAGATTAATCAGCAATGTTTTTTTATCCTTTCTTTCCACATAGTACAAGGATTGAAGAATGGTATCGGCAGTGGAAGATGCCGGCGCAACTTCGACTTTCACCGGGTTCACCAAAATTGTCCGGGATAATTGCTGTATTTCCGCAGGCATGGTTGCGGAAAAAAACAGGGTTTGTCTCCTTGGAGGCAACTTGGCAATAATTCTTTTAACATCGTGGACAAATCCCATGTCCAGCATTCTGTCGGCTTCATCAAGCACAAATATTTTGATTGCATGCAGACTGATCAGGCGCTGATTGATAAGATCTAACAATCTTCCCGGTGTGGCCACCAAAACGTCAACCCCTCTTCGCAGGGCAGCTGTTTGTGGTTGCTGGGAAACACCCCCATAAATAACAAGATGCTTGAGTGGAGTAAATTTCCCGTAGGCCCTGAAACTCTCCTCGATCTGGATGGCCAGTTCGCGGGTGGGGGTAAGTATTAAAGCCCGAATATTTCCCGGGGCAGTATGGACCAGTTTTTCCTCGGTCAATAGCTGCAGGATGGGTATAGCAAAAGCTGCTGTTTTCCCGGTGCCGGTTTGCGCACAACCCAGCAGGTCTTTTCTTTGCATAACGACAGGAATCGCTTTTTCCTGAATGGGAGTGGGAGTGCTGTAACCCTCTGCCTGTAAAGCCCTTAATATAGGCTCAATGAGATTCAATTGTTCAAATGACAAAATGTAAGTTTTAGATGAAAAAATCTGGTAAGGCTATCAACTCAATGATACTTTACCTGCCTTACTCATCAATGTCTGCACGAATTTTGAGATGGAATTGAACAAAACAAAAAGAGTGAGAAATAGAATATAAGTGGTGCGAAGATACACTTAATTTTCTAAACAGAAGAATCCAGGTTTTACAGGCCTTTTAAATCGAGGCCCTATGTGGCTTTGTGGGACTTTGCATGGTTAGTGATATTAAAGTTCCGGGATATATTAAAACCAAAATAAATACCTCCATTACCCCAGCTGTCGGTTGTCCTTCCAATGTATTGGGGCTCGGTCATTCCTTGGGAATTGGTAAAAACCAGTTGAAATACATGGCCCCCAGTTTCGATATCAAGTCCCATTGAAAATGAATTATGAACCGGTGTGGAAACGATCTGGTTGGGCAGGAGGTAATTGTATTCCGCGTTAATGCTCATTCTCTTTGTTATTTTCATTCTGGCACCTGCCCCGATGGCAAACTCGTCAAATTTATCAGCCGCAGCGGGTACCAGGTTATAATGAAGCCAAGTGGGTGTCAATTCAAGGGATAGATTCCTGTTAATTTTTCTGGCAATGAGCAACCGTGCGGAATAGGATACACTGTAGTTGGTGCCTCCTTTTGGATAGTTGATATCCGTATAATCAGTGATACTGCCAATTATGCTCACAGATACGGGCATATTGTTGTCCCCGCCTACTGTCTGCCGAGGTAGTCTATACTTAACATATGCATCCAGCATTTTCTGGAAAGAACTTCTTCCGATTCCAACCGCTAGACGGTCTGTAATCCCATAATCCAGACCTAGGCGGAGCGTGGCGTTGTCCAGTCCAAAAAAATTATATACCCCCGTATTCAACTGGCCAAACCGGTGCATGATCATAAAATTCAATGCCCCCCTTGCCGGTGCTTCAATGGTCTGCATATTAACTATACGAAGGGCTTTAAAGGTCCCCGTGACTGGCATATGTCTTTCATTTACTTTGATAGAATCATTGAGCATCTTGAGCAATTCAGTGTCTTGGGGNNTGGGCAAACAGGCGAGATGAAAAACAAAAGATACTGATAAATAATAGCAGATGTTTGAAACTCATGGTATTTTTCATTTTTTCTATGGATATGGGCGTTTTGTTTATGAAATCTGCGCAGGGAAGTTCAGTTTTGCGTGTTGAAATCCAGCTGCACCATAACTTTTATTTCCTGCTCGACCTTATCCCTTACAATGGATGGAATTTTAATATTAAAATCTTCCGGTTTTAAGCTGAACCGGGCCTTGCCTGACAGTTTACCCTGCCTGACTTCCAGCGTGGCCGGGCATTCAATTTTCTTTGTCACTCCATGTAAGGTAAGATCACCCGAGACATTTATTTTATATGCCTCCTCTTTTGTCAGTAAAACATCTCCCGTATAAGCTCCGTTAAAACTGGCTTTCGGGTATTTATCACTTTCTATGTAATTTTCATTAAAGTGCACCTGCATCAATTCTTTCGGAAATAGGAAACCTTTAATTAAAAGAGTAAATGCCAAATTTTTTTTGCCAACATTTATGACCGCATAAACCTGGTGATTCTCGGCTTTAATATCTTCGAAAGGGGTTCGGGAATAAAAACCAATAAAGCCGTTTCTTGTCATATACAGCTGGCTGTATCCACAGGTTTGAACAAGGATGACCAGAATGATAGCCGAAATAATCTTTTTCATTTTTGTCGGATTAAATTCCCCTTAATCGTTTTTGGCTCCCCGTTTAATCCAGTCCACAATCTTATTTACTTCACAGTCCGGAAGCTTCGGTTGGTCATAGGGCATAGCGTTAAATCCTTTTGCGTGGGTTATATTCCCCTCCAACGCGCCGCCAATATTCCCCCAGGCTGACAAATTATTATAGCCTTCCAGATTAACGCCATCGCCGAACACAGTATTACCGTTTCCGTGACACCTGTAACAGGCATTGGAAATAATGGGTAATATGTCGGTTTTGTATTTCATGTTGACCGTATCACACGAACCATTTAATACNNGCTGGTAAACGCGAAAACAATCGGGACGATAAAATATTTTATTTTCATGCTGCCCTTCATTGAATATGGAAATAAAGAGAATTGTTATTGATCTATTACACAATCCACAAGAATCACATCCATTAAAAACCCCGTACATTTCCCTTTTATAATCGATACTGCGCCTATTTGGGGTATAATTAAATTTTTACCTGGTTCAAATATGAAACTGCAGCTGACGCCCCCTGCCGCGTTGGGACCGCCCGCCAACNNCAACATCCTTAACGGTACCTTTTATTTCTATCACTTTATTTAAATACTTCTTATTGGAACCGTTTTCGTCCTGCTGGTACTGCCTGTATAATTCTGCAGCCTCGATCTTTACTTCAGGTTTCTCGCCGGCCACGCTTGTATGCGGCATTTTGTAAAGGTAGATCGCCCAAATAACCAATCCAGCCAACAGAATAGTTACTGCAAAAACCAGATATTTCCTCATGGTTTATTTTTTATGATAAACTGCTCAGTCGGGACCAAATTTTGTATCCGAAAATTATGGGAGGCCATCTATGCAGACAAAAATAAATCCATATNNCCCGAATTCAGCTCTAAATTCAATCCTATTTAATACGGAAGCTTTGTACAAAGGTTGCGTGGCGCGGAATTTCTTTTTGGCTTATCAGTCCCTTCTATCCGGTATGCCTTTGAGGAAACCAGCGGTGTTTCCAAGGAGCTCAAAGATTTCAGAGAGTGCTTGCAGTTGGGTAACTTATCAGGGGAATAACTCCAAAAACAATTGATAAGGAAACCCTATTATACTCCCGGATCCGCATATTAATTAGGATGTCCCGGGGACGGTTTTGAAGAAGGGGTATTCAAAAATAATGAATTCATATGCTGATAAATGGTCTTACGGATTATTTTTAAATCAAGCCAGAAGTTGGCAGCACGTACATAATAGGCATCCCATTGATACCTTCTGAAAATTTCCTCAAAATTGATGGCCGGTCCCGAAAATCCTTTTATCTGGGCCAGTCCGGTTATACCTGGCCTGATCAAATTTCTCAATTTATAGGCAGGAACCTGTGCAGAAAACCTGTTGCAATCTGCATACATATGAGGCCTGGGGCCTACAATACTCATCTCTCCCTTTAAAACATTAAAAAATTGGGGTAATTCATCCAGATTGGACTTTCTTAGGAATTTCCCCAGCCGGGTTATCCGGTGGTCATTTTCCACGGCCTGTTTCTTATCAGCTTCAACATTAAAGATCATGGAACGAAACTTATAGCATAGGAAACTTCGGCCTCCTCTTCCTACTCTTTTTTGTAAAAAAAATACGGGGCCCCTTGAGTCCAATTTGATAAGTAAAGCAAGGAGCAGCAACAGCCAGCTGAGGATGGTAGCTATGATTAATAAGGACATAATTATATCAAAAATTCGTTTGAATATAAAATACCCCTTTTTATCATCAATATAAGACCTGGACCTTGTTTTTATTTCAGAGGCAACAATATCCTCAAGCAGAGGAATCAGGAAGCTCGGATCTGTAGACATCTGCATTTTACTTTAGGCTTGACCGCTCCTTTAAATTCGTTCAAAAGCAACCTTATGGGCCAGTTTGTAGTATTTGATTGATTATACGGGGGAAGCTTCCCGATAGTTGCTTTTTGTCTACTAAATTGCGATGTTTGAAAATAAATAAAAGTATATTAAAAGTGCTGGTGTATTTCGGGGTATTTAGCTACCCGGTTACAGAATCAGAAATACAATTCTTTCTTGATCAGCCCATTGGGAAAAATGAATTGCAAGAAGCATTGGCGCAACTGGTAAAGGACCATTTTATCTTCAGACTGGGCGAATTTTATTCGCTTAAAAATGATCCTCATTTGTCGGAAAGAAGAATAAAAGGAAACAACAGGGCGCAAAGCCCGCTGGCAATTGCCGGAAGGTTTGGGAGATTTCTTTTCAGGTTTCCCTATGTCAGGGGGATCGGGATTTCAGGGTCTTTATCAAAGAATTTTGCCGACGAAAATTCAGACTTTGCTTTTTTCATTATCGCAAAAGCGAACAGGCTTTGGATCGCAAGAACCATCATGCATCTGTTTAAAAAACTTACCTACCTGAGAAAGCGCCAGCACAGGTA
>PLCH01000139.1 GCA_003135585.1 Chitinophagaceae bacterium | reverse complement strand
GCCTGCAATGCCTGGATGTAAAGATTCTTTTGCAAAAGAAAATCAACCATGTTCGCAGCACCCACTTTCAGCTGTTCTGAGGCGATCCGGTAACTTTCCTGGTTTGCCTTCAGTTGTTCCACCGAAGCGTCGTACTGAGCCTGTGCGTTAAGAAGGCTGATATAAGCCTGCTCTATGGTCTGTGACAAGGTCGTTTTGGTACTTCTTAAGGTTAGTTCGGCCTGGGATACCCCGATTTTTGAGTTTTCAAGATTTGTTTTATTTACACGCCTGGTGAAGATGGGAACGGAGAGCGTGAGGCCAATTTGCTGGTAGAAATTGTTGTCCAGCTGTTTTAAATAGGCAAATGACTGATTGTTGGAATAGCCCGATGCCAGCACGCCGCCGACTGAGGCGGTGGGCAGAAATGCTGATCTTGCTTTTGCCATCGTCAGTCGGGCTATCTCTACCCCCAACAGGCTGTTCTTCACCTCGGGCCTGTTCTCCAACGCCGCTTTTTCCACTTCATCCAGCGAAGGGACGAGAGCTGTGGCGATCACCGTATCCGGCACACTGACATCAAAAGCGGTATCCGTTGGCAATTGCAGCAAATGTTTCAGCAGAAGTAAATTCTGGCGGTGGGTATTTTTAGCGACGACTAAATTATATTTGTCCGTTGCTGTTAGAGCCTCCAGCACCACCAGATCTTTGCGCGGGATGCTGCCTGCATCCAGTCGTTGTTTCCCCTGTGCATATTGTGCCTGCGATGTCGCCAACAGGTCCTCAACATAAACGATATTTTCCTGTGCCAATAAAATATTCAGGTAAAGTTGTGTGATTTGAAGGGTAATATCATTTTCTACCTGCAATACATTCAGGTTTGCTGACTGGACGCCCAATTGTTTTTGCCGGATGTCATAATTTATGGACCCTCCGGAATAAATGATCCAGGAGGAAGTAAGTGAATAATTACTGCTAAAGCTGGCCTGAGTTTGAAAACCGCCAACAACCGGATTCGTGTTCTTACTATGGATTAAAGACTGGGTTGAGTTTCCGTATAAATTGGGCTGTCTTGCTGCCTTTGATAATAAAAGATCCTGCTGGCTGGTTTGTATATCCAGCCGCAGGCTGTTGATCTGGATATTATTTTTTTTTGCATACTCGATACAGGTTTGCAAATTCCATTTCGTCACGTCCTGCATGGAACTGCTGTCCTGGGCCTGCAAGGAAAAACAGTGGAGCATACCAAAAAAAATATAATTACATAAAAATGTTTTTTGTGTCATTATTTCAATTTATGTTTTAGGTGACCTTCCTAAAAAGTTTTCGAGGGTGTTTTAGGCCTTAAAAATCATTAATATTAAAAAGTAGAGATCAAAGTTCTTGAGCAGAAACCAGATCAAAAAATGCGTACGGCAAGATGGAGACTAGACAGTGGTCAGAACTGTTAAGAATACTTTTGAGGGTTGCCAAAGGCATGCCAGAACAACTGATATCCCCCGTTCAAGCAGATTAAATGCGCCTTGTCCTTTTTTTTATTGTGGGTGAATACTTGTGCATTTCGGGCTGAAACCCCGAAGCTGCCTCAAAAGGAATGAAAAAGCGCGGCTTTGGGACGTGGTATTGTTTTTGAATCCCTTATTGTTTCAATCTGATTTTATAACCTTAAATAAATCTGTTATGGGCACACTAAGCGGGAAAAAAGTCGCCATCTTAACCGAAAATGGTTTTGAGGAAATCGAATTGACCAGCCCAAAAAAAGCACTGGAAGAAGCGGGGGCAAAAGTTCAGATAGTGTCTCCTCAAAAGGAAAAAGTCAGGGGCTGGGACCATGACCACTGGTCCGTTGAATTACCGGTCGATGTGAGCCTGGAGAAGGCCAACTCCGAAGATTACGATGCATTGATGGTTCCGGGTGGGGTAATAAATCCCGACCAGATGCGGGTTAACCCCGATTGTGTAGATTTTGCTCAACAATTCCTGGAAGCAGGCAAGCCAGTAGCTGCGATTTGTCATGGTCCTCAGTTACTTATTGAAACCGGTCTGCTTCATGGACGAAGTATGACTTCTTTTCCATCCATCAGGACAGACCTTGAAAATGCGGGTGCCAACTGGTCTGATATGGAAGTTGTTTGCGATAATGGATTGGTGACCAGCCGAAGCCCCAGGGACCTGGAGGCATTCAATAAAAAAATGATTGAGGAAATAGCTGCGGGAATACGTNNGTACGTATACCGGTTGCCTATACTGAAAGTCCGGTTCAATAGTAATATATCACTAATAAACACAAACCACCCCGGGGTGGTCTTTTAACCGGTTGCCATGCCCGAAGGACCAGGTATAATCTTTCTGAAAGAAGCTGTTCAGGCATTTAAAGGGGGAAAAATACGGGAGGTCAGCGGCAATTCGAAAATTGATAAGGAACGGATGAAAAATAAGAAAATAATGGATATTAAAAGCTGGGGTAAGCATTTTCTAATATGTTTTAATGACTTTACCCTGTGTATTCATTTTATGCTTTTTGGCAGCTATCGCCTCAATGAAATAAAAAATGCAATACCACGTTTGCAATTCCGATTCCGTAAAGGCGATCTGAGTTTCTATGCCTGTTCGGTAAAATATATTGAAGGCAATCTAGACGATGAATATGACTGGAGCGCAGACATAATGTNNAATGAATCAAAGCTGGGATGCCATAACCGCCAGGGAAAAATTAAAAGCCCTTCCTGAAAGCCTGGTTTGCGACGCATTGCTGAATCAGACCATTTTTGCGGGCGTGGGTAATATAATCAAGAATGAAGTCCTGTTCAGAATTAAATTGCATCCCGAAAGTAAAAAGGGAAAGCTGAAAGGGCGTAAATTGACCCAGCTTATTGGCGAAACCCGTGCTTTCTGCTTTGATTTTCTAAAATTGAAAAAGGCTTTTGAACTAAAAAANNCGCATCGAATGACTTTTTTCTGTAACAATTGCCAGGAATTGTACCGGTAAAATATGCCCGGATTCAACCCAAAAAAATAAATAATGAAAGCATTTAATATTGTAATCCTTGTTTTGCTGATAGTTGCGGCGGTATTCTTTTTTGGCAAGCCTTCTGATGCTGAATGTATCGCAAAGGGTAAAGAGGCTTTCAATGGAGGGGCATTTGTTATTCCCGGATACAGCAATCCTTCAGATAAAATTACCAGTGGGCCAATAAATACTGAAAGTCTTCTTATCAAAGATAAATTTCTGTGGAAAGAAGTTGATTATATAGGGAAAGGGGAAATAAGAACCATCGGTTATGCTTATTTGGGGTCTTTTCACGTTGTAAAAAAATAACTCATCTGTTCAAGTGCTTTCCTTAAAGGTTATTCTCCGGAATGCAAAGGTTATTGCGCGTGATTTTTTGGTGGTATCCGGATCAAAACATGCGCTCTCATTACTTCCTGGAACAGGATTACTGCCGCGAATGTTCCCAGCCTTCGGATTTAGCCAGGTGGGCTCACTTGCACCCTTTCTTCCGGCTTCAGTGTAAGGGTTTGTTTCTTGATCCATTCAAATTTACCTCCAACGGGTATCATAAATGCAATACTGAATACATAATTTTGTGGTTCCGTTAATCATTATAACCTTTTCAACATGAGATCTTTTACTGTTCCACATTACGATGAGGCAGGGGCCGATGCACGATCTGTTTTTGATCAAATTAAGAAAACAGCTGGTAAATTACCCAACCTGTATGCAACGATCGGATATTCCCCCAACGCGCTTACTTCCTATATTGCTTTTACTCAGGCACAGGCCAAAGGCAGTTTTCATACAAAGGACCGGGAAGCAATTTATCTTATCGTTTCCCAAATTAATGGATGTCCTTATTGCCTTGCAGCCCATACCGTTTCCGCCTTGAAGAACGGTTGGACTGAGGAAGATACTTTGCTGGTCAGGGCTGGTAGGTTTCCTGAAAAAAAATGGCAGGTCTTGCATGCATTCATCAAATCCATAATTGAAAACCGGGGAGAGGCCGGGGAAACCGAATTGGATGCGTTCTTTGGATTGGGGTATAAGGAAGCTGCACTCATTGACCTGGTAGCATTGGTAACAATCATGAGTTTTACAAATTATGTGTACAGGCTGACAAAAATCCCCATCGATTACCCATCGGCAAAACCAATCTCCTGATTTTTTATTTTTTAGGAAAGCCGGTTTTATCCAGCACGCCTGTCACTTCAATTCCCATGTAAAATGGTTTGACGACAGTGTTCACAAAGACCCCTGAAGATCCACCGGAAGCAATTTCTTTTTTAAATGCTTCCCATATATCCGGTTCGACCTTATAATAGTGGTATACCCTGTTTTCGTTCCTGTATTTTACTTCCAGTATCTGGGATGATTCCGAATAATTTACAAAGACCGTAGTCCCGGACCGGTCTGTATAAATCAAATTCTTCCTGCTGAGTTTTCTTGTTTTCATAAATAAGCAATTTGCTCACAGCCTGGAATGATTTTTAGATAGATACCTGAAGGCTTCTTATCAGGTTTTAAAATATATAATTATGCCAAAACACAAAAAAAAGGAAAATAGAAAATCTGCGATACCTGAACCTGTTCCGGAAAAGCAACCCAGGGAGGAGGAACCGGAAAGAATTGGTCAAATGCCTGATCCTGAAGCCATGGAGGATAACGAGGCAAACCAGGAGGAGACCCTATTAAGCGATTATGACCTTGATGAAAAATAGCCGGATGAAAAGATTGGCACTATGCGTGCAATATTACTATTGAAAGTAATGCCATTTGGCTATTCCCTAATTCAAACTATTTTTTTATGTCAGAATATATAATGGGTGATTCTAATCCCGATAAAGCCCCGCACGCGGGTTCTTTGTATGAAAACTCTACCTTAATCAATGTCAGCACCCGGGAAAGGATAGCTTCGGTGGGCGTGNNTAAGCGGCCGTTTGGCAATATTTTTCGCCTGGCTGCAGGAAGCTATTTTCTGTACAGGGGAATATCCGGAAATTGCCCCATTTCCGCCACTATGGGAAAAAGAACTGGGGATAAACATGCCAATGCGGTTAATATCAGGACCGAATTTATTGTCGACAGGCCCAGGCAGGTTGTTTATAGTTACTGGCGGCATTTGGAGAACCTTCCCAAATTCCTGACCCATATCAAAGAAATAAAGGAAGTTGGTTATGATCGTTCGGAATGGACACTGGCGACACCCGGTGACCTGGCAAAGGTGAAATGGGAAGCGGAGATCGTGGCGGAGGAAGCCGGTCGGACCCTAAGTTGGAGATCACTTCCAGGTTCTACTGTTGAAAACGCTGGCAAAATTACCTTTGCAGATGCTTTTGGAGGAGGAACCATATTGCGAGTTGTGATCAGCTATAGACCTCCAGCCGGTTATATTGGCTCTGAAATAGCAGAATGGCTGAACCCTCTTTTCAAACAGGTCGTTATAAACGATGTCAATAATTTCAAGGAGCATATTGAAGCTGCCGGTGTTGTTCATCCCGCAGACTATTAATAGAGAGACCCGTAACCTGCAATAGGAAGCTTGTGGTAGGAAGTAAGGGAAAAGTTGAAGGAAAACAATTTTGAACTTACCGGTGTAGACCTGGTATATCAGCCCGGCAGGGAAAATAAATTATTGGAAAGATTGCAAAAAATGATGAATGTGAGTATGGAAAAAATCAGATTGCTGATTGAAAGTATTTCTTACAACAAGGCCAAGTTTTCGTAGAAGTCCAACTACATATTTCTTCTGTATTGTCCACCCACCTCGTACAACGCATGGGTGATTTGTCCGAGCGAACAGTATTTTACCGTTTCCATTAGTTCACTAAAAAGATTGTTATTGTTGATGGCGGCTAATTTCAGTTTATCCAGCATTTCGGCGGACCTGGACTCATTTCGTTTCCAGAAAGCCTGAACGTTTTTAATTTGCTGGTCCTTTTCTTCAGTCGTGCTCCTGATTATCTGTCCCGGCGTTATGGTGGGAGACCCTTTTTTGTTTAAAAAAGTATTGACGCCCACGATGGGCAACTCTCCATTGTGCTTGAGGCTTTCATATTGAAGACTTTCTTCCTGGATCTTGTTACGCTGGTACATTCTCTCCATAGCTCCCAGCACACCTCCTCTTTCAGTAAGGCGGTTAAATTCAGCCATCACCGATTCTTCCACCAGATCTGTTAATTCTTCTATCAGGAACGAACCCTGGCCGGGGTTTTCATTTTTTGCTGTTCCCAATTCCCGGTTAATAATCAACTGGATGGCCATGGCTCTCCTTACACTTTCTTCGGTAGGTGTCGTAATGGCTTCATCATATGCATTGGTGTGCAGGGAATTGCAATTGTCGTAAATGGCATACAACGCCTGCAGGGTGGTGCGAATGTCATTGAAGTCTATCTCCTGCGCATGTAAACTTCGACCCGATGTCTGTATATGGTATTTAAGCATCTGGCTTCGTTTGTTCGCCTTGTACCTGTATTTCATCGCCTTGGCCCAGATGCGTCTTGCGACCCTTCCAATCACACTGTATTCTGCATCCATCCCGTTGCTGAAGAAAAAGCTCAGGTTATGGGCAAATTCATCAATGTTCATACCCCGGCTAAGAAAATATTCCACATAGGTAAAACCGTTAGACAAAGTGAATGCCAGCTGGGTAATGGGATTGGCACCTGCCTCTGCAATATGGTAGCCGCTGATAGATACACTGTAAAAATTTCCCACTTTTTGCTGGATGAAATACTCCTGCACGTCACCCATCAGCCTTAAAGCAAATTCAGTGGAAAATATACAGGTATTTTGTGCCTGGTCTTCTTTTAGAATATCTGCCTGTACAGTTCCTCTGACCTGCGAAAGGGCATCCGCTTTTATTTTTTCATAGACCTCTCCCGGCAATACCTCATCCCCGCTTACCCCTAACAATTTTAATCCAAGGCCATCATTTCCTTCCGGCAATATTCCTGGCAGGGAAGGATCCCGGTAAAACGGTCGTGGATTTTTGATAATTTTCTTTACCAGTATTGCCTCAGCCATGGCCCACCTGCCATTCGCCTCTATCCATTTTTCACATTGCTGGTCGATCGCTGCATTCATGAAAAAAGCGAGGATGACAGGGGCGGGCCCATTGATGGTCATGCTCACGGAGGTTTTGGGATCGCACAGATCAAAACCGCTATATAATTTTTTGGCATCGTCGACGGTTGCAATGCTAACACCGCTGTTACCCACCTTACCATAGATATCGGGGCGGCTGGCAGGGTCTTCACCGTAGAGGGTAACCGAATCAAAAGCCGTACTCAGGCGCCTGGCGGGCTGATCGAGCGACACATAATGAAAACGTTTGTTCGTCCGCTCGGGACCCCCTTCGCCGGCAAACATCCGTGTGGGATCCTCCCCTTCCCTTTTCAAAGGAAACACTCCCGCGGTGAATGGAAAACTTCCTGGTACATTTTCCTGTGCCTGCCATTTTAGAATATCTCCCCAGTCTTTGTATTTGGGCAGAACAACTTTTGGAATCCTTGTGCCAGACAAGCTGGAGGTGAACATGGCCTGCCTGATTACTTTATTGCGGATATGGAATTCATAAAAATCTGCTTGGTAAGCCTTTAGCTTCTCCGGCCATTTTTGAATTAATTTCCGGCTTACGGGATTGAGCTGCTCCCCGAGAACAAGAATAGATTGCTCCAAGCCTTTTTCAATATCTGCTATGTTGGGAGTAGACGACGAAAATTGTTCCTTCATTGTTTGGAGCGCGCCGTCCAACTGGTATAGTTTGGAGGCGATTGCCGCCTGATTTTTTACCAGTTCATCATATTCCCGGATGCTTTCTGCAATTTCACTTAAGTAACGGACCCGGGAGGGGGGAATGATCTGCGACCTTGTTGAGGTAGACCGTTCTCCGGATTTTTTCCCATCCAGGAATTCAGGAAGGCGGCCAAAGGTCCGTCCGGTTTTCTTTTCTATCATCAGGATCAGTTTCTGAAACAATTCATTGATTCCCGGATCATTAAATTGAGCCGCAATCGTCCCTACCACAGGAAGGTCTTCCTCCTTTGCTGTCCACAAGCCATGATTACGCTTGTACTGTTTGCATACTTCACTCAAGGCATCCAAGGCGCCGGCTTTATCGAATTTATTAATAGCCACCAGGTCTGCATAATCCAGCATATTAATTTTCTCAAGCTGGCTCGCGGCCCCATATTCGGGTGTCATTACATACAGGCTTAGATCGCAATAGTCAGGTATGGATGCATCACTCTGACCCACACCCGCTGATTCAAGCAGGATAAGATCAAATCCCGCTGCCTTACAAATATCGATGGCTTCCTGTGCATGTGCACTCAGTGACCGGTCGCTTTCCCTGGTTGCAAGAGAACGCATATATGCCCGCGGTGAACTGATGCTGTTCATCCGGATCCTGTCTCCCAGTAGGGCACCTCCGGTCTTCTTTTTACTCGGGTCCACGCTGATCACCGCAATGGTTTTATCAGTGTAGGCGTTTAAGAAACGGCGGACGATTTCGTCCGTAACTGAAGATTTACCTGCGCCACCGGTTCCGGTAATTCCGAGGACCGGAACGGGAGGATCTGTTTTCCTTGTCCCTGCAGCCGGTTTGATCAGATCCGAATAATCCAGGTTCGCTTCTGCTTTCGATATGGCTTTTGATATGCTAAGAATATCCTTCCATTCTCCAAGGGCAAAATTTCCATTGCTACCGTTTGTTTTCCCCGAAAAATTTTGTGAACCACCTTTCTGTTTGCATAGTCTTATCACGTCTTCGATCATACCTTCCAAACCCATGCGTCTACCATCATCCGGCGAATAAATCCGGGTGATACCGTATTGTTGAAGCTCCTCCACTTCAGGAGCCAGGATTGTCCCGCCCCCGCCTCCGAATATTTTGATATGGCTCCCGCCATTTTCGTTCAGCAGGTCCTTCATAAATTTAAAATATTNNACCTGATAGGAGGTGATGGCGATTCCGTTTACATCTTCTTCGATGGCTGCTTCTACAATTTCATGGACGCTTCTGTTGTGACCTAAATGAATAACTTCGGCTCCCTTAGCCTGCATGATGCGGCGCATGATATTAATAGCTGCGTCATGACCATCAAATAAACTGGCGGCCGTAACTATTCGAATTTTATTTTCAGGAACTGGACTCATAATGAAGAGGATTGTCCGTAACGCAAAGGTAAGTTTAAAGGCCACGATATACCAGTTAGCCCCTACCTGCTGCGCAGCCCTATTTTGTAAATGTATTTGATTGTCGCCTATTCAGCGTAATGAGGAGGTTTTTTCTTGTTTTGCACGCGCAGTAATTGTAATTGATTCCAATAGTCCAACAATGCCTGTGCTTCTGCTTTACTTGCAAATTTGGATTCTTGGCCTGGGGCAACTACCCGTGCGGTATGTCCTCTGCCAAAGAAATCCTTCCCATCGGTTATATTCTTAACTAGAAATTCTCCTGTACTGTCAATGAATTTTAAAAATAAAGCGGGTGTGGCTTTTACTNNCCATATACTTTGTTGTTATCATCAAAAACCACGTGAGGTACGAATGGTTTTTGGGCATGTGTAATGATTACGACCAACAAAATATTGGCTGATAAATAAAATCTTTTCATTTTTTCCTTTCTCCTTTTTTCTTTTTAATTGATTTCTCGGGCAAAGGTTCTTCCTTGATTGCCTCGGATGGCATAAACACACCTATGATCTGGTTTATTGGATCATTCACAATTACCGGATCCACTTCCGTAATTTTCTGAGATTTTTTGGGTTTCTTTTCCGTTGCCATAAAACTGAATTGTTTAAATGATTTTGCAGGAAAACATTCTGACCCTTAAACAAAATTAGATTAAATGTTTGATTGTATATTGAAACGGACTTCAGGTATTTGACCGACGGATGTTTAAAAAATGCTTAAGTTTATCCTTCCAATAAACGTTATATGAAATTATTCCGCTATGGGCAGTCCGGGAAGGAAAGACCAGGCGTCTTTTCTGAGGACAAGAAGCACCTGGATGTAAGTGCTTTTGGAGAGGATTTTGATGGAAATTTTTTTGCAACGAACGGTGCCCCGCGGTTACAGCAATGGATGCGCCAAAATGAAAAGTCGTGTAATAATATCGGGGTGTTGGGACGGATCGGCCCTTCTATAAAGAACCCTTCAAAAATAGTATGTATTGGGTTAAATTATTCCGACCATGCCACGGAGAGCAACATGCAGCTTCCGCCTGAACCCATTATCTTTTTTAAATCCACCACGGCCATCTGCGGCCCAAATGACCCTGTAATCATTCCCAGAAACAGCCGGAAAACCGATTGGGAAGTTGAACTGGCGGTGGTGATCGGAAAGAAAGCCTCCTACGTAGAGGAGAAGAACGCACCGGACCATATTGCCGGCTACCTCCTGCACAACGATTACAGCGAACGGGAATTTCAAATCGAGCGCAGCGGGCAATGGGTCAAAGGTAAAAGCTGTGATACTTTTGCGCCCCTTGGACCCTATTTGAATACACCCGACGAAGTTAAGGATGTAAATAACCTTCGGCTATGGCTGACTGTTAACGGCAAGCTCATGCAAGACGGAAATACCAAAAACCTAGTTTTTAAAATTCCGTTTCTTATTTCCTATATAAGCCAGTTCATGACACTGTTGCCGGGTGACATTATCAGCACGGGCACACCTCCCGGTGTTGGCCTGGGACAAAAGCCGGTTCCCGTATACCTGAAACCTGGCGATGTGGTTGAATTAGGTATAGATGGACTTGGTTCGGCAAAACAGGAATTGGTCAGTTGGAAGGATCCTAATAAAAAATAACATGATCAACCAAGAATATTCACAAGATCCCTCCGGGGGAGCCAAGGAATCAATCGTAATCGACAGCCATGTTCATTTCTGGAAATACGATAAAAAACGGGATGCCTGGATCACGGATAGCATGAAGTTATTGAAGCAGAATTATCTGCCTGAACATTTATCCCAAACGCTCAAAAGAAACCATGTAAGCGGGGTGGTCGCCGTGCAGGCTGACCAGAGTGAATTGGAAACCCTGTTCCTGATAGAACTTTCGAAAACGCACGATATGATCAGGGGCGTGGTGGGCTGGATCGACCTAAAGGCAGACAATATTGAAGACAGGTTGAATTATTTTTCACAATATCCAATCCTAAAAGGATACCGGCATATCGTGCAGGCTGAACCGGAAGATTTCATGTCGAATAAAAGCTTTCAGAGAGGGGTCAGGGCTTTGCAAACCCACCAATACAGCTATGACATCTTGATTTACCACAACCAGTTAAAGCAGGCATTGGCATTTGTTTCAAGATTTCCAGAACAGAAATTTGTCATAGATCATTGTGCCAAACCCGATATCCGCCAAGGGGAAATAAAGGAATGGAAAATACTGATGCAGGAGATGGCAACACATCCGCAGCTGTATTGCAAACTTTCAGGTTTATTTACGGAAGCAAAATGGTCAGCCTGGAGCGCGGGGGATTTTTATCCTTATCTTGATGCCGTATTTGAAAGTTTTGGCACCGACAGGTTATTGTATGGCAGTGACTGGCCGGTGATATTGTTGTCCGGAATTTATGTACAATGGAAAAGTTTACTGGAAAAATATATGGAAAAATTCCGTCAGGAAGAAAAGGATAAGGTATTTGGATTAAATGCCATTCAATTTTATGGGCTGGGATAGATTTTTTTCGCCCGGGACTTTTTAATTATTTATATGTTCAGGCTTGACAAGAAGGTGACAATTGTAACAGGAGGGGGAAGTGGCATCGGCAGGGCCATTGCAAAGGTTTTTTCCGGACAGGGGGCCCGGGTATTTGTTCTTGATATGGATGAAGAGGCGGGGAATTCGGTAGTCAAAGAAATCCTTAAGGAGAAGGGGATGGCGGAATTCCGGAAATGCGATGTCGCCGATCAAACGGCTGCAACCGGAGTGGTGGAGAATATATTTGCCCGGTGTAGTTCCATAGATATCCTTGTAAACAATGCGGGCATCGCCCATATAGGCACAGCGGAGTCAACTTCGGAAGCTGAATTCGAAAGACTGATCCGGGTAAATATAAAAGGCGTTTACAATTGTTTAAGGGCGGTGATACCTCATATGAAAAAAAATGGCGGAACCATTCTTAACATGGCCTCTGCTGCTGCTACTGTTGGTATTCCTGAACGTTTTGGCTATTCGATGACCAAGGGGGCAGTAGTGGCCATGACCTTATCCGTAGCCAAAGATTATATAAATCAAAATATCCGGTGCAATTGTATCTCGCCGGGAAGGGTACACACACCATTTGTAGATGGATTCATTACCAAAAATTATCCGGGCAGGGAAAAGGAGATGTTTGAGAAATTATCCAAAACACAACCGATCGGCCGTATGGCGCAGCCTGAGGAGATTGCCTATCTGGCACTCTATCTTTGTTCGGAGGAGGCTGCCTTCGTCACCGGTTGTGATTACCCGATTGACGGGGGCTTTATCAAGTTGAATAATTGAAGGCATTTGCGATACGAAAAATAGCGGGGTCCATTAATCCAACAAACACATTACTTTGCAAAAAAAAAGGTATGCTGAAACGATTGCCCCTTTTGCCCGGAATATTTTATATTTTTTTACTATTCCTATCAAAGGATTCGCGCGCTCAGGATCCTTGGAAAATAACAGCGGATAAAATTGATCCCACTGACTATTATGGCATAACGGTGGCAAATGGAATGATCGGCGTTGTATCATCCTCCGAACCTCTTAAGGTAAAAGATGTTGTTCTTGCAGGGGCTTACGATCTTTATGGAAGAGGAAGAGTCAGCAATTTTTTGCGCAGCTTCAACCTCCTGAATATGTATCTCGATGTCGATGGACAGCGCCTGGCTGCCAAGGATGCCTTACATACAAAACAGGAATTGGATATGCATCACGCCAGTTTCACCAGTTCTTTTGATTATCAGGATAAAGCTACCGTCTCTTATACTTATTATTCTCTCCGCCATTTGCCGTTTACGGTGCTGATGGATATTTCTATTACGGCAAAAAAAGATATTACCATCACGGGCGCCAGCGTCATGGAAGCGCCGGATGCATTAAAGGATGTCCAAAATTATTATAACGAAATCGACCGGCCCCATGTAGTCATCAGCCTTCTCACTTCTACCGCCAAAAGCCCGACCGGTAAATTATTAATGTGTGCTTCCAACACTTTTCTATTCTCAGAACCGCATGGCAGTGAGCCGAGGGTGATCCACGAGATGTGGGATAACAATATGCACCTGATGAAATTCAGCAGGAAAATAAGTGCCGGCGAAACCTATCATTTTTCCATTGTGGGTTCTTCCATCACTTCTGCCCAGCATGGTGATCCGTGGAATGAAGCGGAAAGGCTGACCATTTTTGCCAAGCTCGAAGGCAGAGAACGGCTAATCAATTTTCACAACACGGCATGGGATGAACTGTGGAAAAGCGATATCAAAATTAGCGGCGATGCTCAATCCCAGCAAGACGTTCACAGCATGCTATATCACCTCTATTCTTTTGTCAGAGAAGGTACCGATCTAAGTCCATCTCCAATGGGATTAAGCGGACTGGGTTACAATGGCCATGTGTTCTGGGATGCAGACCTGTGGATGTTCCCGGCCCTTCTTATTTTACACCCTGAATTGGCCGAATCACTCGTTGAATACCGTTACCAACGCCTGGGACCGGCAAGAAAAAATGCATTTTCACATGGATATAAGGGCGCCATGTTTCCCTGGGAAAGCGCCGAAACCGGGGTAGAGGAAACACCTGTGTGGGCATTAAGCGGTCCGTTTGAACATCATATCACCGCCTGCGCTTCCCTGGCTGCCTGGAATTATTATTGCGTAACACAGGATAAAAACTGGCTTAAGGAAAAAGGATGGCCTATTTTATCGGCCACTGCGGATTTCTGGGCATCCAGGGTGGAAAGGAACGGACCGGGCCACTATGATATAAAGAATGTTGTGGCATCAGATGAATGGGCTGAAAATGTAGACAACGATGCATTCACTAATGCCGCTGCCCGGGCATGTTTGCAAAACGCAACGCAGGCAGCCGGATTGCTGGGAATTATCCCCGATCCGGATTGGATGAAAGTGGCAATTAATATTCCCATTTTAAAATTTCCCGATGGAATTACCCTTGAGTTTGCCAGCTATGGTGGCCAGGGCATCAAGCAGGCTGATGTGAATCTGCTGGCTTATCCATTAAAGGAAATTACCGATCCTAAACAAATCAGAAGGGACCTGGAATATTATGAAACAAGGGTTCCCAATGAAGGCACACCTGCCATGACACAGGCCATTTTTGCCTTGTTGTATTCGCGATTGGGAAATGGTGACAAAGCCTATCATTTCTTTAAGGATGCCTATACACCGAACCTGAATCCTCCCTTTCGTGTCATAGCGGAATCCAAAGGAGGCACCAATCCCTATTTTGCTACCGGAGCCGGCGGGATTATTCAAAGCCTGCTGATGGGGTTCGGAGGTCTGGAAATAACTCCAAAAGGGATTATCCAGATCAAGTCCTCCCTGCCTGCTGAATGGAAAAACCTGACCATCACGGGTGTAGGACCTGAAAGGAGAACATATACAGTAAAGTAAAAAATCAAAAAAACAGATTTTTTGGCTTCTAAACTGCAAGGTTTGAGTGGATTTCCTGAAAAAGTTAGCCGTCAGTTGGTCGCGCTGGGCAAACATTTGCAGACCTTTACGGGGTATTTGCGATCCAGTCCGATAACACAAAAATTCCAGCCTTGTTTTTGAAGCAATGTAAAATAAATTATATAGATTTGGGGTCTCTTGAAACGGACTGCTGCCATATTGATTTTGTGCTTACTGCTGTTTAACTGGGTGGGATTCCGATTGTTCACAGCTTATATGGAGGGCAGGGTCAACTCCGATCTGGAGGCCCGGCTGGACGGTAACAGCTACGATGAATCAGAGCTGATCTCAATCAAGGTTCCTGCCATTCACCTGGGTTATTATACCAACTCCAGCCAATTTGAAAGGGTAGACGGCCAAATGGAAATCGGGGGTATTGAGTACAAATATGTAAAGAGACGTCTTTTCAATGACTCCCTGGAATTGATTTGTATTCCGAACGATGCCATCATGAGTCTGCAAACAGCCAAGGATGAATTTTTCAGACTGGTGAATGACCT
>PLCH01000216.1 GCA_003135585.1 Chitinophagaceae bacterium | reverse complement strand
GGATGGTATCAGATATACTGAAAAGTTGTGGAAACCTTTGATTTTACTGGGGTTGTCCCAAAAATTAAAGGCGTCCGAACAGACGCCTTGGTGATCCCGCTGGGACTCGAACCCAGGACCCATACATTAAAAGTGTATTGCTCTACCAACTGAGCTACGGAATCAACCCTTTTTTTGGGAGTGCAAAAATACAGCAAAATACCTTTAAGTCAAACTTTTGAATTATTATTTTCCCCGTTCCAATGCCTACTTATCAACATTCATTTTATACAGCCCTTCAACTACCCTATTTTTGCAATCATAAAATAGAACAATGTCCTTTTTCACAGATAAAGTTGTGGTGATCACCGGAGGGAGCGATGGCATAGGCAAAGCACTGATTGATTTATTGATTTTTCAGGGAGCCAAGGTAGCAACTTGTGGACGGAATCACGATAAGTTGTACAGTTTGCAAATGCAATACACCAATGTGTTGTTGCATGCAGTTGTTTGTGACGTGAGCAATGAAAAAGAATGCAAGCGTTTTATAGATTCCACGATTGAAACCTTTGGGGGTATTGACAACCTTATTAATAACGCCGGTATAAGCATGCGTGCCTTGTTTAAAGATTCCGATTCAGAGGTAATCAGAAAAATAATGGATACCAATTTCTTTGGGGCGGTGTATTGCACTCATTTTGCACTACCATCAATTATGGAAAGGCGTGGGACCATCGTAGGGGTTTCTTCCATCGCAGGCTACAGAGGCTTACCTGGAAGGAGCGGGTATTCTGCATCCAAATTTGCATTACAAGGATGGCTAGAGGCACTTCGAACCGAATTGCTCAAGACGGGGGTACACGTGATGTGGGTTTGTCCTGGTTTTACAACCTCCAATATTCGCAATGCGGCCTTAAATTATAAGGGCGACACCCAGGGCGAAAGTCCCATGGATGAAAGTAAAATGATGAGTGCGGAAGAGTGCGCAAAACATATTCTTCATGCAATTGAAAAAAGAAAAAGAACTTTGGTGCTTACTTTGAACGGAAAAGGCGCAGTTTTTATGAATAAATTTTTCCCTTCCCTTTCGGACAAACTGATGCATAATTTCTTCTTCAAGAGGGGTGAACTTATAAAATAAACCGGCCTGAACCCTAACTCCTCAACATTGAACCTCATTTTTATAAAATGGCTTTATTAACCCTTACTTCTGACATCGGTCAGCATGATTACTTGGTAGGAGCAGTAAAAGGCCAGCTATTCCAAATCAACCCGGATTTTACAATTGTAGATGTTTCCCATCAGTTATCACCCTTCAATTACCCACAGGCCGCCTACACCTGCCGGAATTCCATCAAGAATTTCCCGGCCTATACATTTCATATTATCCTTGTCAATTTATTTGAGCAAAAACCTGAACAGCTATTGCTGGCGTTTCATCACGAACAATATATTTTTTGCGCAGACAATGGTTTGCTGACCATGATTCTTGAAGGGAAACCGGATATGATCATGGGGCTGCCTTTGGACAAGA
The DNA here is from genome assembly GCA_003135585.1 of Chitinophagaceae bacterium. Classification (GTDB taxonomy): domain Bacteria; phylum Bacteroidota; class Bacteroidia; order Chitinophagales; family Chitinophagaceae; genus Puia. Next base: position 4,303 of record PLCH01000216.1, on the reverse strand, counting down.
CCTCGTTCAAAAACACCTTGTACTGTACCCGGATTATAGGAAATGCGATCAACGATCTCCTGAACGGCAAATCATGGAGCGATATAGGTATCCCGGATATATCATTTTCGGAGAAAAATCATTTACGGGCATTGCTTGGCGATAGCTGGATCGAAGGACAGATCATCTTTATTGACAATTTTGAAAATGTTATAGTGAATATTACAAGAGATGAATTCGAACAGCAACGCAAAGGGAGAAGCTTCAGGATTGTTTTTAAACGTGACGAAGTCATTGACAAGATCAGCGAAACCTATGCTGACGTGTCAGAAGGGGAAAAGCTGGCGCTATTCAATTCTGCAGGCTATCTGGAAATCGCAATTAACAAAGGGAATGCTGCTGGTTTGTTTGGTCTGGAGGATTTTACTGAACAATCACAAAATCAATACTTGCAAAACCGCTTATTCTACCAGACTGTACGGGTATATTTTGAGTAAAAAATTAATCGTTAAAACCACCCCTTACCCTGCTACATTCTTCCCATACCCTTATATTTGCCCTTTCTTTAAACCCCATGCTATATGAATTTTAAAAGAGTGAACAATGTGGTTGGATGGATAGTGTGTGTAATTGCCTGTATCGTTTATATAATGACCATGGAAGCGACTGGAAGCTTTTGGGATTGCGGTGAATTTGTTTCCAGCGCCTATAAACTCCAGATCCCCCACCCCCCCGGTGCCCCTTTATTTGTTATGATGGGCAGGTTTTTTATTATCCTTTTTGGGGATAACCCACAGACTGCTGCCAGAGGTGTGAATTTTATGAGCGCTACTGCAAGTGGTTTTACCATACTTTTTTTATTCTGGTCAATTACCCATTTTGCCCGGAAAATTGTCCAGAAAGGCAACGAAACTTTGACCAGCCAGCAATTGTTCACCATTATGAGTGCTGGTGTTGTGGGTGCATTGGCCTACACTTTCTGTGATTCATTTTGGTACAGTGCAGTCGAGGGTGAAGTATATGGATCCTCCTCCTTCTTTACGGCCCTTGTGTTCTGGGCCATTTTAAAATGGGAGCATGAAGCAGACAAAGCGGCCTCAGACAGGTGGATCATTTTTATTTTTTATATGATGGGTTTGTCAATCGGCGTTCACCTGTTGAACCTGCTTACCATTCCAGCAATCGTAATCGTATATTATTTCAAACGTTATAAAGTCACCACCTGGGGAACGATCATTGCTTTTGTCCTGGGTTGTGCGATTACTGGGGTGGTGCAAAAATTTGTTATCCAATACACGATCAAAGGTGCGGCAGGATTTGATATCTGGTTTGTAAACAGTCTCGGACTACCTTTCTTCTTCGGGTTTGCCACCTTCTTTATTTTACTTACGGCTTTAATAATTTTTACAATCCGGTATGCTGTAAAAAAGAAATATTATTACCTCAAACTGGGCACCTGGAGCTTTGCATTTATGCTTTTGGGTTATTCAACCTATTTCACAACCATGATACGGTCAAATGCAGATCCGGCTGTCGATATGTTTAATGTTGATAACCCAGTGAATTTGGTCGGATACCTAAGCCGCGACCAATATGGCGACTGGCCCATAGTATATGGCCCCGATTTTACAGACCGCCCTACCCGGGTGGACGGTGGGGATCTGTATGTCAAAGGCAAAACCAAATATGAAGTAGCCGGAAAACAGGTGGCCCAGGACTGGAACCATACCAATTCATCCCATTTCTTTCCCCGTATGTGGGATAGCGACAACGAACGCAACCAAATAGACGCCTATAAGGCCTTTTCCGGATTGGGTGAGGGAGAAACACCTACCATGGCCGACAATATCAAGTATTTTATCCGGTATCAGACCTATTGGATGTACCTGCGGTATTTCATGTGGAATTTTGCGGGCAAGCAGAACGATCTGCAGGGATTTGGAAATATACGCGATGGAAATTGGATCAGCGGCATACCTCTGATTGACGATGGTTTATATGGTGACCAGAGTAAAATGCCCGACAGCATCCACACCAAAAACAAATCATATAACAGAATGTTTATGCTTCCCCTTATCCTGGGTTTGATTGGCCTTGTATTTCATTATCTGCGCAACCGAAAGGATTTCTTTATAAACTTTTTGTTATTCTTTTTTACAGGTATGGCCATTGTCATTTATCTTAACCAGGCTGGATACCAGCCCAGGGAACGTGATTACGCCTATGTCGGCTCTTTCTACGCCTTTGCGATCTGGGTGGGTCTGTCAGTCGTATATTTCGTTGACATGGCCACAAACTGGGATAAGAAGCTATTAAATAATATGCTGATCGGTCTGGGGACCTTTGCAGGTCTGTTTTTAATCATCGGTATTGCTGCAAATGCAGGCCTGACCCCTGGTCTGACCTTCGCGGTTTTGCTTGGATTAATTGTATTTGGCCTTCCTTACCTCATGAAAATGTTGCCAAATAAACAGGCAATAATCGTTACTACCTCTGTATTGTGCGGGGCTGTTCCGGTCCTGATGGCCCAACAGGAATGGGATGATCATGACCGAAGCAAGAAAACCCTGGCCCGGGATCTGGCAAAGGATTATTTAGAAAGTTGCCCGCCCAATGCCATATTATTTTCATTTGGAGACAACGATACTTATCCCTTATGGTACGCCCAGGAAGTAGAAGGAATCAGAACGGACGTAAGGGTTGTGGTCAATAGTTTATTGGGCACCGATTGGTATATGAATCAGCTTCGGTATAAAGTAAACAAAAGCGCCCCCTTTGATATTATTTTTACTCCGGAACAGATCCAGGGAAATGTTCGCAGTGCAATATATTATAACAATTTGCCGGGCTTTGATCAAAATAAGTATTATGATTTGTATAATATCCTAAAAAACGTAATTGGCAGCGACGATCCGAAATACACCAGCCAGACCGAAGATGGAGAAACCATCAATATGTTCCCTATTCGCAAGTTCAGCGTTCCTGTGGACGTGAATAAGGTCAAAAGAAATGGCACCGTTCACGAAGGAGACAGTGTTGTGAGTGAATTGCATATTGACCTTCCCCCCAATAGGAATTTTTTGTTAAAAAATGACCTGGCTATTTTTTCCATCATAACAACCAGCAAATGGGAACGCCCAATTTGTTTCACGTCTACCCAGGAATTAAGAGATCTTGGATTGGAAAAATACGTAAGGTTGACCGGACTATCTTATCGCCTGGTCCCGGTAGAAAATCCCAATGGTGCCGCTGACAATGATGTAGCCTATAAAAATATCATGGAAAAATTCGCCTATGGAAATGCGGATAAAAATGGTGTTTATTATGATGAAGAGAACAGACGCCATCTCAACAGTATCCGTCTGGCACATGCCCAGGTGGCCCTTAGCCTTGCACAGGATGGAAGAAAAGATTCGGCCAGAAGAGTGTTGGAGCATTTTGATCTACACGTAAAAGAATCGAATTTCCCTTATGGCATGGCNNCTTCAGGCCTGCTACATTTCAGGGGATTCTAATCTTGCAAATAAAGTGGCGGCTTCAATAAAAAAGGACCTCCAGCAGCAGATGAGATATTACAAGGCCCTTGGAGAAGAAAACATGAGTGATGATCAGTTGGCAAACAATGCATACCAGCTTGTTCAGGGTAAAGGAGGTAATCTTTCAGACAGACAATTGCAATTTGCGCAGGACATTTTTACAACCTACAGGATGTTGTTGCAATTGGCTGAATGGGAAAAACAATATGGACCTGCCCTACCTGGTCAGGGAAGGGAAAATAACCCAACCATTATCAGTAATCCAAATCCAGCTGTAAAGTCGGATTCAAAGCTGAAAAAAGTCAGATAGGCAAGACAATGGCTGCTTTTGATAAAGAGCAAGCAGCCTTTGATGCCAAAAAAATATTCAACCCTGAAAGCGGGAAGAATTGATTATTTAATCTCGATACAAAATCAAATCCTTCAGCAATTCTTCATCCATCGTTTGGGTCTTATGGGCTGAAAAATAAGCATCAATTTTAACTTCCTCTGTGGTCTGGGCCTGACGGATGGTTTTCTTTTTGAAATCTATTTTCCTGAAATCTTTTTGACCGGGCAAAATAATATAATACGTCCATTCATCAACAAATTCATCATATTTATTACCGCTTTCAGCAATACCGTCGGTATAATAATTGGATTTTACAAATTTTGTTTTCAATGATTTGTATAAAGAATATTTACTGGGATTTTTCACAATTGGTGCAAAGAATTCCTGGCTATGGTTAATCTCCAATCTTTCAAAAAAATAATTTTTGCCTTCGTCCCTTAAAGTGAAAGATTTTATC
>PLCH01000383.1 GCA_003135585.1 Chitinophagaceae bacterium | reverse complement strand
GGGAGCGATGCCTGACAAATTTTTAAAAGAAAATCCTTTAATTACACAGGCAGCAGGTTTTGGGGAAGATACGGCACATTTTTTTATAAAAGATAAAGACCATCCCTATGTACAGGAAAAGCCTTTTGAGTGGATCCGGGGTTATCAGGTCGGCGGTAAATCGCTCATTTGGGGACGTGCCTGTCCGCGCTGGAGTAATTTTGAATTTACTGCGCCGGCCCGTTACGGTTATGGAATTGAATGGCCCATAAGCTATGCTGATATTGCGCCCTGGTACTCCTATGTGGAGACATTTGCCGGAATATGCGGAAACAGGGACGGTCTGGAGGCGATGCCGGATGGTGAATACCTTCCTCCTTTTGAATTTAATTGCGCAGAAAAAGACCTGCAACAAAAAATAAAAGCAAAGTACAAGGACCGCTTCATGATCCAGGGCCGGTGGGCGCAATTAACCCAGGCCAAAGAGATCCACCTCCAGCAGGGGAGGGGTAAGTGTGAGGCTAGGGATATGTGCATGCGCGGTTGCCCTTTCGGAGGATATTTTAGTTCTGTTTCTTCGACCCTCCCCTGGGCGCAAAAAACAGGTAATCTTACCATCAGGCCGTTTTCTGTAGTTCATTCCCTGATTTATGATGAAAAAAAAGGGAAAGCAGTTGGCGTAAGAATAATCGACGCCCATTCAAATCAAACATCAGAATATTTTGCCAGAATCATTTTTATGAATGCCTCGGCATTGAACAGCAATCTGGTTTTGCTGAATTCATCCTCCGGGCGATTTCCAAATGGCTTTGGAAATGATAGCGGCCTGCTGGGAAAATATGTTTGTTTCCAAAATTACCGAGGTTCGGTGAACGGCTCCATTGACGGCTTTGAGGACAAATATTATTATGGCCGCCGAACCGCCGAATGCATGATGGCAAATTTCAGAAATCTTCATAAACTGGACACCGATTTTGTGGGAGGCTATATNNCCGGGGCCGGGGCAACGAAGAGGTTTTAGGAAATCAAGGCCAGATCGGAGCTGCGTATAAAGAATCGCTGACGGAACCTGGTGGCTGGAAAGTATATATGTACATGCAGGGCGAAACGGTTCCTAAAGAAACCAATGTTGTAAAATTAAGCGAGGATAAAAAAGATCAGTGGGGTATTCCCTTATTGGTAACTAAGGTTGATTATGATGAAAACGATGAAAAACTGCTCAAAGATTTTTTGCAGCAGGGTCAGGAAATGCTGGATAATGCGGGCGTAAAGAATATCGATCACCACGACAACCACTGGGCGCCTGGCAGGGATATTCATGAAATGGGCGGTTGCAGGATGGGGAAGGATCCAAAGACATCCTTACTAAACAAATGGAATCAGTTCCACAATTGCAAAAATGTTTTTGTCACAGATGGTGCGTGCATGACCAGTACGGCAAATCAAAGCCCCTCCATTCTCTATATGGCACTGACCGCAAGGGCAGCCAACCATGCAGTCGAAGAATTGAAAAAAGGGAATTTATAAAGCGAGCGATTAGATATATAATGCCAGGAGATACTTTACATATCAACAATAAGGCGGCGGCTCAGAATACCTTTGATGCCCTCGTGGTTGGCTCGGGCATCAGCGGAGGCTGGGCAGCCAAGGAATTAAGTGAAAAAGGATTGAAAACCCTGCTTCTGGAAAGAGGCCGCAATGTAGTCCATATCAAGGATTATACCGATACGACGAAAGATCCCTGGCAGCTGGAACACCGGGGGGACCTGGTGAATACGGACAGGAAAAACAGCCCCATNNCAAAAAATTCTTTGTAAATGATTTAGAAAATCCATACAATCAGGTAAAACCATTTGACTGGATCCGTGGCTATCAGGTAGGCGGCCGTTCCCTTTTATGGGGCCGGCAGTGTTATCGTTGGAGCGACCTGGATTTTGAAGCAAATGACAAAGACGGGCATGGTGTTGACTGGCCTATACGTTACCGGGATATTGCTCCCTGGTACGACCACGTTGAACCTTTTGTCGGAATCAGCGGTTCCATGGAAGGATTGCCGCAATTGCCGGATGGAAAATTTTTGCCGCCAATGGAAATGAATTGTGTGGAGAAATTTGTTGCAGAGGGCATCAGAAAAAATTTTAGTGACCGGGNNCGAAGGTAGGCGACCGCGGTCCCTGTCAATACAGAAATAAATGCCAGGAGGGATGCCCTTTTGGTGGTTATTTCAGCAGCAATTCGGCAACGCTGCCTGCAGCATTCAAAACAGGCAACCTTACCCTTCGGCCCTATTCTATTGTATTGGAAGTAATCTATGATAAAGAAAAAAAGCGGGCAAAAGGGGTCCGTTTGTTGGATTCGGAAACAGGTAAGACCGAAGAGTATTTTGCGCGGATCGTCTTTCTGAATGCATCCACACTCGGAACCACCCAGATCCTGTTAAATTCTATATCGGATGCATTTCCGGACGGATTTGGTAATAGCAGCGGGCAACTGGGACATAACCTGATGGATCATCATTATGTNNAGACCCAATGGTGTTTATGTTCCGCGTTTTCGTAACATCAGCGAAAAAACAAAACGTTCTGATTATTTGCGCGGTTTTGGATACCAGGGAGGTGCAGGCCGGGGCAGGGAAGGTTGGTCGGAAGGAATTGGCATTGAATTAAAAGAACAATTGACCGAACCTGGCCAGTGGACCATGGGTCTTGGTTCATGGGGCGAACATTTGCCTGACTACAGGAATAAAGTTACCTTGAACAGGAATAAAAAAGACAAATGGGGACTGAGTGTACTTGATGTTGATTGCGAGTTCCGGGACAATGAAAAGGCGATGAGAAAAGATATGATGCAGAGTGCGGCGGAAATGCTGGACAAGGCGGGGATCAAAAATGTCGGTACTTACGACAATGCCCCAGCGCCGGGATTTTGCGTACATGAAATGGGCACGGCAAGGATGGGCAGTGATTCTAAAACTTCCGTACTGAACAAATGGAACCAACTGCACGATGTAAACAATGTATTTATCACAGATGGTGCCTGCATGACTTCTTCGGCATGCCAGAATCCTTCCATCACCTACATGGCCCTGACTGCAAGGGCCTGCGATTACGCGGTGAAAGAGTTGCAGAAAAGAAATTTATGAACAAAAAAATGAATAATAATCACAAACAATAAACAATCAATCTATGAACAGAAGAGAAGCAATATCCAGTGTGGCGCTGTTGTTGGGAGGTACCCTGGTCGGAGCGGAAGCTTTTTTGTCGGGCTGCGGTGCTCCCGATAAGAAATTCGGCGCCGCGGGCCTCAATTTTTCACCTGATGATATTTCCTTTTTGGATGAAGTAGGAGCCNNCCCCGCCACTTCCACGCCTGGCGCAAAAGAAGCCAAAATCGGCGAATTCATGAAAACAATCGTGTCGGATTGTTATGAAGAAAAGGACCAGAAAATTTTCCTGGACGGGATGCAAAAATTAGACGATGCCAGTAAAAAGAAAAACGGCAAATCATTTCTTGCCTCTGATCCACAACAAAGACATGACCTGCTGGTAGATCTTGACAAAGACCAGAAAGATTACATGAGTAAGAAAAAGCCGGAGGACCCTTCTCATTACTTCAGGATGATGAAGGAACTGACACTCTGGGGATATTTCACTTCAGAGCCTGGAGCGACTAAGGCTCTGCGTTATGTTGCAGTTCCCGGAAGGTATGAAGGTTGCATCCCTTACAAAAAGGGAGATAAAGCCTGGGCTACCTAGGAAATGGTTTTTCATAAAATTTAAAAGATCAAAACTTCCGCCAGGCTTTGATGGTTTCCTGTACAGCTGTAAACGGAAATAACAACCTCGTTTTAATTGACCAGGCCAAGGGGGTCAGAAGGGTCAGTAGGGTCGGTTGTAATCTCACCGGTTGGCCAAATTTTATTTGCAAGCGGTATCTGTTTTTTTTGGAATATCGTGCAGCAAAATTTTAACAAATCTTGTCTACTCCTTANNATAGGGTCATTTAATGTCATTTAATAATAAATCCAGTATCTATTTACTGGAATTTTGCAGCGGCCGAAGAAAAATCGTCCAAAGAATAATGTTTTTGAGGAAAGAGGGGGCCAATGTGTTCTAATTACACATTATTCAATTTATAGGATTGAGAAGAAAATGTTAAAAAAATATTATTTTTATTTCAATTAATATGTATTTTCACGGGATATTTTTTTCATTGCTTTTATAAACATCAAAACAACTACTCTGCTTATGCC
>PLCH01000468.1 GCA_003135585.1 Chitinophagaceae bacterium | reverse complement strand
CGTGACCTGGGCATTCAGGCAAGCGGTAGCATCCTACGGATCAAGGACTACAAACTGATTGATTATTATATTTCCTACCTGAACGGGGCTGGTATTGACGTGACTGATAACAATGCGTATAAAGACTTTGATGCGAGGCTTGTGATTCGCCCTTTCAAAGCATTNNGGATCGTCTTATTATAATGGATTTGACCGTTTTACCTCGTCTCCAGCAAAGGACCAAACCCGTATCCGCTGGGGGGCTGACCTGCTACTCAACCTGGATAGGTTGGCCATCAGGGGCGAATATCTCCGGGGCAAGGATGGTAACAATAACCCAATCCTTCACGAGGGATGGTATGCCCAGGGAAGCTTTTTTATAGTCCCTAAATTTTTGCAGTTTGTATTCCGGTACGATACCTACAATCCGAATAAAGATAAAAAATTAGTTTCCAATACTTATTATGTATTTGGTACCAATATTTATTTTAACACTTGGTCAAAACTGCAATTGAANNTGTTTACTGCACAATTGCAATTATCCTTTTAAACAAAAATGCAAAATAATATGAAAAAGACTGAAATTAAGTTGGGTGATGAGCCAACTTCGGTCCTTGACGGGTTTCCCGAACAATGGATTAAGGAATCATTTCTCAGGTTAAAATACCATTGCACCATTGTTTTGATAAACAGCCTGCTTGGTCAAGCGCGAAGGGTTTCAAATTATATTGTATTTATATGTAAGGGTGGAAATAAGGAATCTGGTTCCATAAAAGAGGTTTTGTTTTATCCTAAACAGAAAATGATCCAAGAGAATGTAAAGGGATTTTCAGTCGGCCGTTATTGTCTACTAATTTACTGGGGAATTTATCACAGAATGCGTAATTTTGCACCTACTGTCATGCATTCAGATCAACCCATACCGGAGACTGTCGTGCCTGCAACTAAGCCTGGCAACAATTTACTCCCTATTTTTTTGAAATTGGAAAAATTACGCCTGCTGATAGTGGGAGGTGGTCATGTTGGTTTGGAAAAATTAAATACGGTTCTGCAAAATTCACCCTCCACCATCATCACGCTCGTAGGTACGAGAATCAGCGAAGAGATCAGGGAAGTAGCAGTTCAGCACAAGAATATTGAATTGGTTGAAAGGGCATACCAGGCTTCTGACCTTGACAAGGTGGATGTTGTGATTTCAGCCGTCGACAGCAAACTAGTGAGTGAGGAGGTGTGGACAGATGCAAAGGAAAAAGGTAAGCTGATCAATGTAGCAGATAACCCTGAACTTTGTGATTTCTACCTGGGCTCCGTTGTCAAAAAAGGTAATCTAAAAATTGCCATTTCTACAAATGGGCAATCTCCAACCATCGCAAAAAGGCTAAAAGATATCTTTATCGAAGTATTGCCTGATCAACTGAATGATGTGCTGGATAATATGCATATCATTCGCAACAAACTGAACGGCAATTTTACGGACAAGGTTAAGACGCTGAACGAAATAACAAAAGTGCTTGCTGCTAAACAAATCACTTTAGATGAAATAAAAAAGCCAGGTGAAAAAAAATGGCAACAAATTGTCAAATGGTGCCTGTTCGCTTTTTTCTTTATGTTACTGGGTCATGCTTTGCTTTCACTTATTCCATTCAGCAAGATGCCGGAAGGCGTAAAATTAATTACGCACGATATAAATGGCAAAACTTTCCTTATGATGCTGTTCACTGGCTTTATCGCCCAAATGGTTGATGGTTCTTTGGGAATGGGCTATGGCACTATATCAACGACCTTTCTTCTTGCCAATGGGGTAAATCCTGCCATCGTCAGCAGCAGGGTGCACTCTGCCAGGGTTTTTTCCAGTGGAGTCTCAGGCTACAGTCATCATAGGTTTGGAAATATCAATAAGAAATTATTCCGTACCCTGGTTATTCCGGGAGTAATCGGTGCAATAATTGGGGCATCACTGGCTTTTTTTGGCCAAAAGTATTCCTCCTGGGTGAGGCTCCCGCTTTCTATTTACACCCTCTATCTTGGCTATTATATCGTCCGCAAGGCTTTTGCAAAACTCAATAGTCAAAACAAAGTAAAAAAAGCAGGCTGGCTGGCATCGGCAGGGGGATTTCTCGATGCTTTTGCTGGCGGGGGCTGGGGCACCCTGGTTACCAGTACCCTGATTTCCAAAAGAAGAAGCCCGCGTTATGTGATCGGCTCTGTCTGTTTAACCGAATTCTTTGTTGTACTTGCAAGTTCCATCACATTTTTTATATTTTTGAAAAGCATTCCTATCATTGATGTGGCGGGGCTTATCATCGGAGGCCTTATTGCAGCACCCATTGCTGCAAGACTGGTAGGAAAACTCCCTTTGAGAACCATGTATATAGCAGTAGGCGCATTGGTTATATTAACAAGTACGACCACACTTTGGAAAGCAGTCATCCAACTCGTACATAGTTAAATCGCAAAATAACCATGAGTTTCGAAACAATTGATTTTTCAAAGGAAGAATTAGCCCTCTACAACAGGCACATTATCCTTCCTGGGTTCGGGTTGGAATCCCAAAAAAAGTTAAAAGCCGCCAGCGTATTGGTCGTTGGTGCCGGCGGCCTCGGATANNGTCCGGCACTGTTGTATCTGACTGCTGCGGGTGTCGGAACAATTGGAATTGTGGATTTTGACGTGGTTGATCAAAGCAATCTCCAACGGCAGGTATTGTATGGCATTCAAGACCTGGGCAAACCCAAAGTGGAAGCGGCAAAAAAAAGGCTTGAAGACTTAAACCCCAATATCAGGATCGTCACGTATAATAAGACTATCGGTGCACAAAATGCAGCGGAGATTATCGGCGGTTATGATATCGTAGTCGATGGATCGGATAATTTTCCAACCCGCTATCTTGTAAATGATGCCTGCGTATTATTGAACAAACCTTTAGTATACGCATCCATTTTTCAATATGAAGGACATTTTACTGTTTTCAACGCGATAGATAAAAATGGCGAGACCGGCCCCAATTACCGGGATCTGTATCCCAACCCTCCTTTACCTAACCAGGTTCCAAGTTGCTCGGAAGCAGGAGTATTGGGTGTATTGCCAGGAATTCTTGGAAATCTCCAGGCTTTGGAAGTTATCAAAATTATCACTGGCTTAGGGCAAATTATATCGGGGCAATTATTCATTTTTAACGCCCTCAACTTTGAAACGAATATTTTTAATGTTAAACGAAGGAAAGACAATCCGCTCAATGGCGGGAATATAACAATAAAGTCATTGGATGACTATGAACAATTCTGTGGCATGAAAGAAAACAAAGAAAACCCGGTAAAAGAGATTACCGCAAAGGAATTGTACAACTGGCAAAAGAGTNNATATAAGATCGTGAACCTGGGGCCTGAATTGATACCGCTTGGAACCCTAAAGGAAAATATATCAAAAATCAACCCGCATGTGAAATTGGTAGTGCTGTGTAAGACAGGAGAGCGCAGCTTAAAAGCCATCCGGGAATTGGAAGAGAATTTCGGCTTTAAAAATTTATATTGTTTAAAAGGAGGGATATTGGCCTATATCGATCAAATCAAACCTGAATTGACAAAATATTAATTTGTCCTTTTGATGCGGAGGGTGATCAAAAAATTCTATAGCGTTTTCCAGTGTCAAAGAAGCTATATAAATATTACCCCAGAAAAAATGAGTCTTCACATTACGGCCTATTTGCTTATATTAATTCCCTCCAAACACTTTTTTAAGGATATCTGTTACTTGCGCGGCCGGATCTTTCCTGATCTTCTTTTCTTCCACGGCCACATAATAAAAAATTCCGATCATTGCTTTTTGGGTTACATAAGAGGAAAGGTCGGGATCAACTTTCCTGAAAGTAGTAGGTAATTTGTTATAGGTTTCAAAAATATCCCTCCAATATTTGGTTGCACCTGTTTTTGTAAGGGAAGTATCAATGACGGGTTTAAATGAGGCCGTCAGTTCGGGAGTGGTGGTTTTCTTTAAGTAGGAAGTTGCAGATGTGTCACTTCCACGAAGGATACCCAGTGCATCCTGTATGCTCATATTTTTGACTGCATTTACAAAAATGGGTGCCGCGGATTTCGCAGCATCTTCAGCAGCACGGTTGACACTTAGAATTGCATCATCAACCATTTTTCCCATGCCCAGACCTCTAAGTGTTTTTTCCACCTTCTGAGCTTGTTCCGGCAATAAAATTTTTACTGCTGCATCCTTAAAAAAGCCGTCTACGGCAGATAGCTGGCTGGCACTTTTCTGTGCACCGATAGTCAGGGCCTGTTTAAGCCCGTTTACGATATCATCATTGCTCAAAGACGATCCAGGATTACCTCCAACCGCCTTTCTAACACTATTTAATAACCCACCTGACTTTTGGGCTTTAACAGCCACTATTGATACAGAAAAAAGCAAAAAAAGGATAATGAATTTTTTCATTGTATAATATTTGATTTTCAAGGGCAAAAAAATGAATGTCTTGGATCACTCGGCCTTCATAACGATTTTGCAGGATGGTTATTTCATTAAGGCACTATTATCCAGGTAAAAGTAAAAATAAAAATGAGAACGAAATGTTAAGCCCTCACGGGGCATGCCATTCAAAATCAACAGATCTGGGCATTTTTTCGAAAACTTCCCTTACTTGTTCCGGTGGCGAGGCCAGCTTTCTTTCAATTGTGTTAATCCAGGCTCCATCAACAGTGATTACAGCCGCCAGTATATTCTCATTTTTAACAATTTGATGGCGGATCGACCAGCGGGAAAAATTTTTTCTTGATTTAAGCAATGTAAGATCGATGGTTAACAGATCGCCCAACCTGATTTCTTTCCTGAAAACGGCCTCCTCGCGAAATAGAATCGGGCCGAAATGCAGGCGCTCCATCGCAACCGTGGAAAGGCCATATTCTCCCAGGAAACTAATGCGGCAATAAGCACCATAATCGTAGTAAACCGAATGGCGTAAATGAAAATTAGGGTCAAGGTCGGACCACCGGATTTCAATAGGTTTCAAATATTTGTCCATGATATTAGCCATTCTTTTTAACAAAATTACAGGAAAAGGCTTGGCTTACCATCTGGCATTATAGAGGCTAAAAAATTGATGGGACAATTGGATAATAATTCTATTTTTGCCACTCCAAAATTCTAAAAATGAAAAAAATAATAGCAATTGTTTTTGTGATGACACCCGGATTGTTACTCTTTGCCCAGGTTAAAAAGAAAACCGTGATGACTGCATCAACCGGGTCTGTCTTGAAAACCACCAGCGATTCCATCAGTTATGCAATTGGTCTCAGTGTGGCAGGATTTTTCAAAGAGCAGGGAATACAATCGGTGAACACTTCGCTTGTCTCCAAAGCCATTAATGATATTCTTAAGAACGGGAAACCGCAATTAAATGAGCAACAGGCCAACGGTGTTATAATGGGATGCGTACAAAGAATAAAAGAACAAAAATCGGCATCCAATAAAAAAGCGGGGGAAGCATTTCTCGAGACTAATAAAATCAAACCCGGTGTCGTAACGCTGCCCAGCGGTCTCCAATATATTGTATTAAAAGAAGGTGCGGGCCCAAAACCAATGGCTACAGATAAAGTTAAATGTCATTACCAGGGAACCCTTCTTGATGGAACCATTTTTGATAGCTCTATCCAGCGAGGACAGCCCATCGATTTTACGGTAACCGGCGTAATTCCGGGCTGGACGGAAGCCCTGCAATTAATGCCGGTTGGTAGCAAATGGCGTTTGTTTATTCCAGCCAGTCTCGCTTATGGCGACCAGCAGGCCGGTAAGATTTCACCGGGCTCCACGCTTATATTTGATGTTGAGTTATTGGAAATTGTAAAATAGAATCCGGTTTGGAGGTTTAATTAAAAAAGGAAGATAATTTGGGACCCGGTATAAAGTAGGATAAGGCATAGGCCGTCTATTTATACATCAAATCNNGCCATTCTCCCTGCGTCGAACTGGTAGCGAACATCCCTCATCCCGTTTTTGGCAACTTGCCGCCAGGTATCATGATGATCATAATATAACGGTAAAATCTGTTCCAATAATATTTCATAAATCTTCTCAAGATCATAGTCGTCCTGTTCCTGCATGGTCATATTGCTCGAATCTGCTTTCGGAACAACAAATCCATTGTTACCCTGATTAATAAATTCCGGTATCCAGCCGTCTGCCGTTGAAAAATTGACGGCACCGTTCATCGCTGCAGTCATTCCACTTGTGCCGGAGGCTTCCCTTGGAACGCGCGGGTTGTTTAACCAGCAATCTGCAGCCTGCTTCAATCGTTTGGACAGGAATAGCTCATACCCGACAACCACAGCAACATTCCCATAAGCCTTGCTTAAGTGGACGAGGTGATTGAATTCGTTAATAGCTGGGTAATCCATGGGATAAGGTTTTCCGGCCCAGATAACCTGGACAGGATATTTTGTATCACTCATCAATTTGTTAAAACGATGAATATCCCTGGTTAGTAATTCTGCCCTTTTATATCCCGCAAATCTTCTTGCCCAAACAATGGTGAATATATTCGGATCAAATATTTTGCCAGTTTGGTCGGCAACTATTTCAAAAGATCTTTTCTTTAAATATTTCTTTCTGTCATCCCACCAGTAATCATCCCCTTCTTCCATTTTTTTATATAGTTCCTTGTCGGCCCAGTATCGCCAATTTTGCGCATTGGTAATAGAGATAATAGGACAGATACCGCTGTATTTGCTCCACATTGCCCTTGAAACATTGCCATGCAATTGAGAGACGCCATTTGCCCGGTGCGCAAATCGCAAAGCAACCAAGGAATGGTTGAACTGGTCATCTTCAATCCCCGTCAGCTTTTTTGTTTCCTCTATAGATAAGCCGCAGAAATAGCTCATTTTATGGCACAGAAAGATATCATGCTTTTCATTACCGGCTTCTTCTGGCGTATGTGTTGTAAATACAAGCCTTTTTTTAACTTCTTCAATACTATTGTTAAATTTCCTGTAGAGATAAAAGGCGGCACTTATCCCATGCGCTTCGTTCAAATGGTAAAGCTCCGGGTTAAAGCCCAACTCATCAACCAATTGGGCACCGCCCACCCCCAGCAAAATGAACTGTGCAATTTTTGTCGCTACGTTTGCATCATAAAGACGATGCGTAATCGTTTGTTCANNGATGCGTAATCGTTTGTGAAACGTAATCATTTTCCGAAAGATCCGTACTTAATAAAAATAATGGAGCCGATTTAAAAGTCTCCGGATTCAGATACAAGACTTTTACCCAAACGGGATGTTCATGTATATTGACCTGGAATTTAATGCCGGTATCTTCAAGGAAATTGTTTTGTTTTTCTATCCAGGCAACCTGAAGGGTCTGATCCTGATTACGTGACTGATCATAATAACCGTATTTC
>PLCH01000308.1 GCA_003135585.1 Chitinophagaceae bacterium | reverse complement strand
CGGGCAAACAGGTCCCCTGGTTTGGATGATAACTTGAAACCAAATTTCGTGTCATGCCTGTTGATAGGGCCATGGCCCTGATATCTTCTCCCAAGTCTCCTGGATCGTTACCTGACCCTAGGGGCCAATTGCCAACTGTCGAAGGTAAATAGATTCCTGCTGCAAATAGGGCATGTAAAACAAAAGTGGAGCGCTTATTTGAATTCAAGTTATACAGAAAACCTGCATTATTTCCCTGGTTAATAAAATTGAGAATATTAAAAAATTGACTGTTATTTACATTTATGGTTAGTGATACATTATAATAATGCATTTCATCATCATTTAATTGCCCCTGATCACTAGGAGATGTTGGAACAACACGGGTCTTTGGATAAAATCCCACATTCCTTGTAATTACACCATTGGGAGTAGATTGTTTCATAATGAGAAAACTATGACCTACACTTACCGGGTTTCCCGATGAAGAGCTTCCAGAGGTATTACTCAAATTCCAGGGATAACGGCTGCCGGGGTTGGGTTGCTCTACACAGACTGTAACCTGGAAGCTGTTATTATTTCCTCCAATATTGGTGAAGCATTCATTGTAGGCGTTTATATTCGCAATAATATTATTCCCATTCAATATTATANNCGCCCACATTCCCGATATCAGCAAAAAAATAAGTATCACAACCTAAGGTTTCTGATGTATAGACTCCATTCGACGGATCATCAACTGCATAATTGTATTCCTGAACGGTATAACAGACCTGCAGGAAGAGATCAGGTTTAATTGCCGAGGGGGCGGGAAGGTCATTCACTGCATTGATTGATTGCCCCTGTTTAAGATTTTCCGGTGCAACGAATTTCCTTATTTTTCCTTCCCCATATTTATATTCCTTCAGGAGATTACCCTTCCAATCTTCGACAGAAACAATACCAGAAAAGGGTTGCTTGTCCCAGGTCAAATAATTGCTATCCGGGAATGAACTGATAATTTCTTCATGCCATTCCTGATTGGATCCTTTATAAATGAGCAGGCGGGAGATATTGTCGAGATAAAATAGACTTTTCGGGTCAAGGTTAGATTTTATCCATATTTTCTCTTCATAATTCAGAGGAACAATCACGGCCTTTCCACCGGAAAACTCCAGGGTATAAGCCTGTTCCCAGCTGGGAGTTTTTTCCGATTGTTTCCTTTGGTTTTGGCCGTCAAAAAGGGAAGCCGGTTCAGGGATTTGACTGATATCACGCGTAAATGCTTGCCTGGCAGCTGCGATGAGCAGTTGATCAATTGTCAGCCTTCCAGAGGGGGAAATTCCAGCCGGTTTACGACAGCCAGGCCAGGGTGCAAACAGCAGGAAAATTCCAATAAAATACAGACTATATCTTTTCATAAAAAGGGTTTATGGTAGCGGGAAGTGACTAAAATTCCGGATTGAATAATTTGATCTATATCATTTTTATTTGGCCAAAATTGTTTAGATTCCTTCTGTCCAGATTTTTTCCTTCTTTTTGATTGCCCCTTAGTTTTTTTCAGAATTATTTCTTTCCCTCTCTGGGTGCAAAGTGTGAAAGATCACTTTTTTGGGACTCCATATTTGCTATCAAGTACAAATCAATCAAACATGATTCATGACATTTCCTGGAAAGTATTTTTAACATTGATCGGCTTAATGTCTTCTGTTTCCTGGATACTTGTCATTTTAGTTTATTATATATCGGCAGTATTTATGTAGACTACTAATAGTAGAATCCAAAGGGGAATATTAAATAGTGGCAATCCAATGAAAATTGCGCAGATGGGTTACAANNGGAGAAATAAAGGTGCAATTGAAAATGCCGGGTTGAATATGGCATTTCAGATTAAGCAAAATGGGATAAAGAACTATTTAGAGATCTGTTCCCATATACCGGCAAACTGTTTCAAGTAAGAGATAAATAGTGATTGTTGTTTTTTCCAATTAATTACTGATGATTTAAATAGGCTCTTGAGTTCTGGAAAAAGCAGTTAAGACATTGCTCCATTCATGAGGGTGAGTAGGTTGAAATAGAGGCATGAAAACATGGATGGAGCTTTTTTTAGACTTTTTTTTTAACAATTAAAGCAAGCGAGGTTATGAACAAGTGTGGATTGAATTCAAAATTCAAAAATGTAGCAGGAATTGCCGTTTTATTGTTTATCCTAACATCGGTTAAAGGACAAACGGCCGACGGCAATGCGGGCATCAACCAGGCCAATACAACTGTCCGCAGTTATTTTGACGCAGGCACCAATCTCATGTATGCCGTAGGTGCAATCCTGGGATTAATCGGTGCTGTGAAAGTCTATCAGAAATGGAATCATGGAGATCATGACACCGGAAAAGTGGCGGCGGCCTGGTTTGGCAGCTGCATCTTTCTTGTCATTGTGGCGACAGTTCTAAAATCCTTTTTCGGATTATAGTACGNNGGAACCCAAAAAACAGAAGCTTGTCATACTGTATTGGATGCATTATATATTTCGAGTCTCCGTTCAAATTGCACTAAATGTCAACCAGTGTATATAAGATCAATAAAGGTATTAACCAACCTCTTGTGTTTAAAGGGCTCAAGGT
>PLCH01000328.1 GCA_003135585.1 Chitinophagaceae bacterium | reverse complement strand
ATGGACCGTGCAGGCCCCGCATTGCGAAATTCCACACCCAAATTTTGTTCCTTTCAAACCTACTAGATCGCGGATCACCCAGAGTAAAGGCATCTGAGGGTCAGCGTCAACCGAATAAGCCTTGTTATTAATCGATAATGATAAGGAGGGCATAATGGTGATTTTAGATGACTGACTTTCTTTCCAGGTTCTGTGTACTTAATTAATATTGAAGTTAAGAATTTTATTATCTACAGCCCTCGGCAGCATTCAGATTATTTTCAAAGAGAAAGGGCAGAATTTGCAAAGTAGGACCTGATTTTTTTAGATGCCGCTGTCATGGTTCATCCCTGCGGCCACCTGAAAAACATGAAGAAGATAGGGAAATAATGCATCCATTGTTTCTTCAGCCCCTTTCTTGGAGCCTGGCAGGGTAAGCACCAGGGTATTGCCGATAAAACCAGCCACTCCTCGCGAAAGCATGGCATAGGGCGTTCTTTCCTGCCCGTAATTTCGGGCTGCCTCCATGATTCCCGGAATACCCCTATGGAGCAATGGTTGGATAGCTTCTGGGGTTATGTCCCTTGGAGACAAGCCTGTGCCACCGGCAAAGAGAACAAGCTGGTACCCCTCCTTGCAAAGGCTTTTTGCTTTTGACTGGATAAGTTCCAATTCATCAGGAATAATTTCATAAAACGATGCTTTCAGCTGCAGGTTCTCCAATCTTTGTATAACTGATTTCCCGGTAAAATCTTGTTTTTTCCCGGATGCAATACTGTCGGAACAAACCACCACAGCACAACGCAGTGGTTGTTTGTTGGTTTCTTTATATTCCGTTTTACCTCCTTTTTTGCTGATCAGTTTAATGGAACTAATCTCAATTTCTTTGTCAAGGGGCTTCAGCATATCATATATGGTAAGTGCGGTAACGGTCGCGCCGTGCATGGCCTCTACTTCAACACCCGTGCGATAAATACTGTGCACTTCAACTGTAATAATAATATTCCACCCTTCTATGTCATGTTTAATGGAGGCGAACTCTACGGGCAGGGGATGACAATCCGGAATAACATCACTGGTTTTTTTTATGGCCAGGAGGCCAGCTGCTCTTGAGAATTCAAAAACATCTCCCTTTGGAACCTTTCTGTTNNAATGGCGTCCACTGTTTCCTGTTTGGAAAGTTTTACGGTTGCGGTTGCTACAGCTTGTCGTAGGCTGCTGATTTTATGGGTAATGTCAATCATTTGCTATTGTATCGGTTTTTTCCATTCAAAGCTTTGGTCGGCGAAAACTTCTTTACCCCAGATTGGAAGCTCGGTTTTAATACGTTCGACCAGTTCTTCACTTGCACGGATTGCTTCTTTGCGGTGGGCTGAGGAGGCAAATACAAACAATGATATTTTGCCTGCCTGGACACGGCCCAGGCTGTGGTAGACGTGTAAACAGGTCAAATTGTATTTTTCAAACAGGTCCTCCCGTATTTGTACCATTTTCTCCAGGGCCATTTCTTCATAACTGGTATAGTCAATTGCCTGAACTTCTTTTTCCTTGATTATATCGGATCTTACCTGACCCAAAAAAATATTATGTGCACCAATGATCCTCTGAGTTTTGTGCCTGTCGATCGCCTGAGCAATAAAAGATGGCTCGATGGCACCCTGTACAAAAATGTTTTTTATTTTTTTATCACCCATGACGATGTGAATTTAACCTGCATCAGCCGCCGGAAAAAGGCGGCAGCAATGCAACTGTTACCCCGTCTGTCAGAACGGTATTTTTTCCAATTATATTTTTATCTACGGCGATAACATAATTTAATTGAGCCAGACCCGGATGGTGGTCCTCCATCCATTGTTTTAAAGCATCGGTGTCGGCAATACCCGCCTCCAAAACCAGGTTGCTCCCGGTGATGGGTACCAGCTGACCGAATGAAATGATTTTAATTGCCATAAGCCTTCCTTGCCATTTTTGAATTTTGGGAATAAAGGCATAATAAAATTAATAAATAAAAACAGTTAAATGGGCCATCACGGCAACAAATGAACTTCAACCAACTCACTTTTTTCATAAATATTTTTGTCTTTATCCAAAACGATCAGGCAATCTGCCACTGCAAAAGACTTCATGNNCTGTATTATCTAACCGAATTCCTTTCAGAAAATGGGTGAGTGGTGCTTTCTTTGTGTAGGCAACCGCCATTGGCAGGTGAATCGTCTGCAGGGAGATTTTCCTCAGTCCTGTCAAATACTGCAGCGCTTCCAACACATATTCGTAAAAACAGGTGAGTACGGAGGAAGGATTGCCCGGTAATCCGAAAACCAGGGTATTATCTTTTTTGCCAAAATAAAGAGGTTTGCCGGGTCTTTGATGAATTTTATGAAACAGTTTTTCAACACCGCATCGTTCCAGGGCACTTACAGCATGATCGTAATTCCCTACGCTTACCCCTCCTGTCATCAGGATCAGATCTGCCTTGGGAAGAACCGTTTGTAAGGCATGTACAAGGGGATCCATGTCATCATCCACCAGTTCCTTACTTATGACGGGCATTTGCCATTGCGCCAGAGCCGCTGTTAGTGAAAAGGAGTTGGATTCATAAACCTCTCCGTAATTCAGATCCGTTCCAGGCTGCCTGAGCTCTCTTCCCGTTACAATAAGGCTGATCTTTGGCTTAGGTATGACCTGTAAACTTGTTTTCCCCAAGCCTGCCACAAAAGCAATGGCAGCCGGCGAGAGAAAGATTCCCTTTTTGAGGGCCAGGGACTCTTTGGCTATTTCAGAACCTTTTGGCCTGACATTACTTCCCGGCAACAACTCGTTGTCCAGAATTTGCAGGCAATTACCGGATACTGAAACTTTTTCCTGCATGACAACCGTATCAGTATCCAGTGGCACAGGCGCCCCGGTGAAGATCCTAACCGCTTCATGCCTTCCTGCCTTTATTCTTTGGGACCCGCCTGCCTGGGCTTCTCCACGGATAAGTAAGTTTTCCTGCTCCAGGTCTGCGAACCTGATGGCATATCCATCCACAGAGGATTGTGCAAACGGGGGAAAATNNGAGAAAGCGCTGCCTTAGAAAGTAACGGGGTCTTAAGCCTTACAATTTCCTTCGCTTCCCTGACTGAAATCATGGTTGAGATTAGGTCAATGTGTTTGTTTATAATTTATCCCCCTATAGCAATCATACTGCGGTTTTGAATGGAGGCTGAATCTACTTTTTCAAAATCAGGACCAAATTGTCCGCCTCTTTCAGCG
>PLCH01000146.1 GCA_003135585.1 Chitinophagaceae bacterium | reverse complement strand
ATGCTCATGCAGTTATCGTTCAAAATGATCAGCAGGTCAGTATCGGCAACCCCGGCGTGGTTCATCCCCTCAAAGGCCAAACCTGCTGTTAAGGCACCATCACCAATAACCGCAACTACTTTCCGGTCCTCTTCTCCCTTGTATTTGGCCGCCATGGCTATTCCGAGTGCCGCACTGATGGAAGTGGAAGAATGACCCCCGCCGAAGGTATCATATTCGCTTTCACTGCGATTTGGAAAACCACTCAGCCCCTTGTATTTCCTGTTAGTAGAAAAATTATCCCGCCGGCCGGTTAGTATTTTATGACCATATGCCTGGTGGCCAACATCCCAAACAAGCTGGTCATAGGGAGTGTTAAAAACATGGTGAAGCGCTACAGACAGCTCGACTACCCCCAAGCTGGCACCGAAATGACCACCATGCAAACTCACTATATCAATGATATATTGCCGCAATTCATCAGACAATAGCTGTAACTCCTCCCGGCTGAGCTTTTTGAGATCGGCTGGTGAATTGATCGTTTTTAATAATGAGCCGGGAATAATTTCCATCAGGTTGACTTTAGCGCAGTAAAAATACATTTTTACTGCTATAAATTACAATTCAACCTTTTAAGGGTTCAATTTTGTTTTTTTTAACGAAACAGCTGTTTTACGTATCTTGTTCATAGGGCCCTCCTTTTCCTTACAATTTTGAATTGCTGACCGATGGACTATGCGGTTTAGCCATTAATACAAAAGACCCGTTTTCAGAAGTCTGAAAACGATAGTTTTGAACATTAAGAGTAAAAATGCAAAAGAAGATAAGAAAATATTATTGGTGGTGCCAGGTGGCCGGTTGGGGCATTGTGGTTCTGGCATTGGTTTTCTTTGCTTCCACTTTTGAGCAAAAAATCACTCCCAAACTTCTGGAGAGGCAATTTGTGGTAATGCTTTCCGGTATTCTTACCACTCATTTATTCCGGATGGTAATCCGCAAATCTAATTGGCTGATGCAGGCCGTTGAAAAGGTATTGCCGAAATTACTGATGGGGGTATTTGTGACCAGCGTGATTATGAGCCTGGTTCAAATCGGCATCTACGATTTAATAAACCTTTCTGATGCCAGTAAACACAAATTAAGTTTCACAACAAGAATCCTGGGA
Source organism: Chitinophagaceae bacterium (assembly GCA_003135585.1). Classification (GTDB taxonomy): domain Bacteria; phylum Bacteroidota; class Bacteroidia; order Chitinophagales; family Chitinophagaceae; genus Puia. The sequence continues at coordinate 16,092 of PLCH01000146.1, read as the reverse complement.
CATGTTCTTGAGAATGGCCTGATCATCTTTCCCTGGACTATGATTTACTATTTTTATCATTACATTGAAAAAAGCAGAAAACAGGAACTGGATACTTTAAAGCTGGAGTCCCTTGTAAAGGAGTTGGAACTAAAGACGATCAAATCCCATATCAATCCTCATTTTATTTTTAACGCACTGAATAGTATACGTGCCCTGATCGATGAAAATCCAGGGCGTGCCCGCACGGCAATAACTGAGTTGAGCAATATCCTGCGCAGCAGCATGCAAACGGAAAAACAGGAAACGGTCACTTTTGAAAAGGAGCTCAATATTGTAAAAGATTATTTAGCCCTTGAACATATCCGTTTCGAAGACAGGCTAAGGGTTGAATATGAAATTAATGAAGATACCCTGGACCAGCCGATTCCACCTATGATGTTACAGACCCTAGTAGAAAATGCCATCAAACATGGCATCAGTAAACAGGTAAACGGGGGAATGGTAAAAATCATCTCTGACTTTAGGGGCGGTTATCATGAGTTGGTAATCCGCAACACAGGATATCTGAATGGTTCGTTGAGCAATGACGGCTTTGGGTTGATCAGTACCCGGAACCGGCTGCAGATATTATTCGGGGAGAAAGCAAATTTTGACATAAAAGAAACAAATGGGAATACAGTGCAGGCAACGGTGTTGATTCCTGTCGATTGATTCCATTAAATAAAAGTGATATGATCAGAGCTGTTATAATCGACGATGAACGGTTGGCCAGGAATGAATTGAAAAAGCTACTGCTCGAATTTCCTGAAATTGAAGTGATCGCAGAGGCTGCAAATGCCAATGAAGGGATTGAAAAAATTGACAGCCTGAATCCGGACCTTATTTTTCTTGATATACAAATGCCTGGAAAAACGGGCTTCGATATGCTGGCTGAGCTGGATAAGGCACCGGACGTAATTTTCACTACTGCCTACGATGATCATGCATTAAAGGCATTCGAAGTGAATGCACTCGATTACCTGTTAAAACCGGTTGAACCCAAGCGGCTGGCCGACGCCATTCAGAAATTGCATCTGGAAGAAGACAAGGAGCAGATAGGAGACGACGAGATCGCGGTAAACCGGAGCTTGCTGCATGAACATGACCAGGTTTTTGTGAAAGACGGGGAGCGCTGTTGGTTTGTAAAACTGTCCGATATTCGTCTCTTTGAAAGCGTGGGCAATTATGCCAAGGTGTATTTTGGTCCCAATAAACCGCTCATATTAAAATCCCTGAATGCACTGGAAGAAAGATTGGATGAAAAAGTTTTCTTCCGGGCCAATCGAAAACATATCGTAAACCTACGACTTATTGAAAAAATTGAACCTTATTTCAACGGAGGCCTCCTGCTGGAGCTGAAGGGAGGTGAAAAGATAGAAGTGAGCCGTCGTCAAACCGTGAAGTTTAAAGAAATGATGAGTCTGTAGGAATTTCCTAAAAATTTTAAAAAAAAGAATGAAAAGACTACAGCTTGTCCTATGGCTGGTAGCGTGCAGTGCTTCTTACAGCCAAATGATTGATAAGGTCATTAACCCGCAGGAAGTGGAACGTATTGAAAAAATATTATCCGCGGATGATATGCAGGGAAGGGCAAGCTTTAGCCCGGGCATTGAAAAAGCGGCCGATTTTATTTCCGGCGAATTCAAAGCGGCCGGCCTGCAGGGCTGGAATAATAGTAACAGTTACCGTCAACCGTTTAGCATGATAAGGGCGAAATTGATTGTTGCAACGGATACATTGGACGATCAGTCGCTGGAGCCAAAAAATCTAATAGCATTTACTTCAAAGACTGAATTGAGTTTAAATCAGGACAGCGGTTTCGAAAAGGCATTTATCAGATCCGGTGATAATTTCACTAAAGAAGTATTCAAATATATCCAGGGCGATAAAAATTATCTAGTTTTGGTAGATACGTCATTTTCAAAATATTTCAGCCGGTTGGGGGGGTTTAAACAGCAGCAATTCAAATCGGAACGAAGTGTGGTATTTGTATTGACAACAAAGAACCCACAAAATTATAAAATCTACCTGAAGCATGAAATAACAGAAGCTCCTCTGGCCAATCTGGTGGGAATATTGCCCGGAAAGAATAAAAAGAATGATTACGTTATTTTTTCCGCCCACTATGATCATCTGGGTACCGGCAAGCCGGATGACAAGATGGATTCCGTCTTCAATGGAGCCAATGATGATGCTTCGGGCTGCACCGCCGTTATTATGCTTGCGAAATATTTCAGTAAACTGAATAACAATGAACGCACCCTGATTTTTGCCACTTTTACCGCAGAAGAGATAGGTGAATACGGATCCCAATATTTTTCGAAACAATTTGATCCTGAAAAGGTTGTTGCAATGTTTAATATTGAAATGATCGGAACCGAGAGTAAATGGGGAACCAATTCTGCTTTTATTACAGGGTATGAAAAAACGGATATGGGAATGATTTTGGAAAAAAACCTGGCGGGAAGCCAGTTCAGGTTCTATCCTGACCCTTACCCAAAGGAAGGTTTATTTTATCGTTCTGATAATGCAAGCCTGGCAAGGCAGGGAGTTCCGGCACATACGCTCTCTACATCCAAAATGGATTCTGAAAAATATTACCACACCAGAGGAGATGAAATTGGTACGCTCGACATGAATAATATGGCTGAGATCATCAAAGCCATAGCTTTGAGTTCAAGATCAATTATTGAAGGAAAAGATACCCCTTCAAGAGTGACTGCAGATAAATTGAGGTGAAAGCTAAAAATAGAGGAATTTTAATCTGCAGATTTCATGGTTTTTGAGGAGATAACGAATTCGGATACGCTGCCTGGGTTTTCCTGGCTCATAGGGGCAGCCCAACCATTTTTAACTATTTTTGAATGGCAAAACAGATTGCCTTCCCAAAAAGCTTAAATATCTTTGCCATTAACGGCTGATTCTGTATAAATCAAATTGCTCCTCTCTATGAATCGTGTAGTTGGCTATCTGATCCCAGGTTTTTTTTTGGCGGCCTTACTCGTATCCTGCGCAAAGGAATATAGCAACGAAAACGGGAAAGTGAGCCTGCCTGGAACGACCGCTGTTTTTTCTTTAAAAAACAACTCTGGTAATTGCGAATTCAGTCTGGTCCATGGAACTTACTTTGCCGGAGTAGCAACCAAGGATTCGAATTTTTTGGAATTGGCGGTAATTGTCACGACCATTGGCAGCTACCGGTTGTCAAGCGATACTCAAAACGGATTTTTCTTTTCCGACTCTGGATCCTTTAACAATACGGGGCTTACCAGGATCTTTTTGAAAGCCAGCGGCACGCCCATTTTGCCGTTGAACACCACCTTTTCAATAACGGGTAGTGACAGTGCAACCTGTACCTTTACCGTGAATGTCACCGACAACAATACCTGGCAGTTTAACCAGGGCATGAATTTTTATCATGGCTTTGTTGATACGGCCTACGCCTATGATACTACAATAGCATCGGTTCCATTTACTATTTTATATCTTGCCGGCACCGTCCCGACTGGTGACAGTTTATTTACAATCGGACTGGCTTTCCCGGGAATTGGAAATATTTCTCCTGGAACCTATTCCAGCCATACTAATGCTCAGTTTGCTTTCTTTGATGCAAATTCAAGCTTCATTTTTGAAGCGGACCCTACGACTACGACGGTTGAAACAAGTGTTACCATTGTCTCCTACGATGCCACTACAAAAATGCTGGCAGGCCAGTTTAGTGGCAATGCCAAAGGGAGTTCAGGACCCGTAAACATCTCCGGTGGAAAGTTTAACGCGCGGCTTAAATAAAAAGACAAAATGAAAAGCCTATGAATTATTTATCCCCTTTCGCGGGTCTTATTTCAGTGACATATCCCTGAAAGCTAATCGGCTGACGGCTGTTACTGGTCACCAGGAGGGTGGCATAACCGCTTTTTGAAACGCTTAAGTTCAGCCGGTAAGAATCATTCACATCTTTTGGCTGAAGGCTTATCTCCCACCCGCCTTTCTTTGTTTCCGAGACGGCATAATCAAATTTATAACTCTTAAACTGTATACCTTCATCCGTTGAACCGATAGGGGCATTGTATGCGCGGCCAAAGTAGGGAAGAAAGGATTCTATCGTATCTTTTTTTGAGGTTAATCCATATTCTGAGGTTAATTGCCTCGTTCGCCCGCTCATTGGCATGGCCGATTGGGCTACAAATAAGAACTGTTTTGAATCAATCATTTTTTTCAAAGATGCCTCTTTGCCGGTTTCTTTTTGCTGTTTTGTATCCTGAGCGCTTACGTTATTCCAACTGGTTGCCGATGAGAGAAATGTAAAAAGAAAGATCGTTTGCAGGAACATGGTGGTTAATAAATATTGATTGGACTGTCTTATTGTAAAGGTTTTAACTGGGAATTCAAACAAATTTAGCCAATACCTTATTCATCTCTTCTTCAATCTTGTTATTCGAAAGATTTCCGATACTACCTTCATGTTTGTAGTTTATTTTCTTTTTATGATCAAATTTAAATTCGCCTTTCTCAATCAGGTTACCAACCTGTTTATAGGCTTCCCTGAATGAAACTCCTTTGTTCACCAATTCGTTCACGGCTTCCACACTGAATAGATATTTATATTTCTCGTCATCAAGAATATTTTCTTTTATCTGGATATTGGACAGCATCAGTCTGGCCATCTGCAGGCATGCTTTCAATTCTTCAATGGCAGGAAACAAAATTTCCTTGGTCAGTTGCAAATCCCTATGATAACCGGAGGTCAAATTTCCCATAAGGAGGGTCAATTCATTTGGAATGGATTGGATGCGGTTGCATTTTGCCCTTATCAATTCAAATGAATCCGGATTTTTTTTATGGGGCATAATGCTGCTACCCGTTGTCAGGTCGTCCGGAAAAGATATAAATCCGAAATTCTGACTGGTATACATACAACAATCCATTGATAATTTGCCAAGGGTGGCTGCTATGCTGCTAAACCCGAAGGCCGCCACCTTCTCCGTTTTGCCACGGCTCATCTGGGCATATATTGAATTGTAATGCAGTGTATGAAATCCCAAGGCCCGGGTGGTGAATTCCCTGTTCAGCGGAAAAGAGGATCCGTAGCCTGCTCCGCTGCCCAGCGGGTTTTTATTGGTGATATGCCAAGCCNNGGGTATACCCGGGCATCAGTTTATCCTTATATTTTTCACTTTGGGCAAGGAGCAGGTCAAACAATTGTTTCACCTCCTGTTTGACCCTGGCTATTTCTGCACGCAGGTACAATTTTATATCGACGGCTACCTGATCGTTACGGCTGCGGCCGCTGTGAATTTTTTTTCCGGCCTCCCCTATGCGCTGGGTAAGTAACAATTCTACCTGTGAGTGGACGTCCTCCACATCCTCATCTATGCTGAATTTTGATTGGCGAATCTCCTGCAGTATTGCTTCCAGACCCTCCTGTATTTGATCAAGTTCTTCCCTTGTCAGGAGCCCAACACTTTCCAGCATTTGGGTATGTGCCAGCGAGCCGATTACATCATACTCCGCCAGCAGGATGTCAAATTCCTTGTCCCTGCCGGTGGTAAAGGCCTCGGTAAATTGAGAAGTATTTGTGCTGTCTTTACTCCAGAGTTTCATAAAAATTCCCCTTTATTTTTTTGTAGCAGGAGAGAGTATGAGCCCCTCTATCAATGCAATGTACAAATCGATTCCTTCTTTAATTTCATCTATATAAATGAATTCATCCGCGGTATGACTTCTGGCCGAATTCCCCGGTCCCATTTTTAGGGTCGGGAAAGGCATCAAAGCCTTGTCAGAAGTAGTAGGAGATCCATAGTACCCTTTCCCCAGTGCCATCCCAGCTTTCACCAGAGGATGATCCAGGGGTATGGAGGTCGACTTCATTCGGGTGGTCCGGGGTTTGAACTGGCTTTTAAGATTGGTCCGCAACGCTTCCAAAATCTCCTCAAATGTATACAACTCATTTACCCTGACGTCGATCACAAATTTGCACTGTGAAGGTACCACGTTGTGCTGTTTGTTTTCTGTTTCTATCACAGTTACCGTCATACGTGATTCTCCAAGCAGGTCACTGACCTTTTCAAAATGGTAGTTGCGAATCCAGTTAATGTCTTCAAAGGCTTTATATAAGGCATTTTCACCTTCGTTGCGGGCGGCATGCCCGGCACGCCCGTGGGCAGTGCAATCAATAACCATCAGCCCCCTTTCTGCAACAGCCATTTCTAATTGAGTGGGTTCACCTACGATTCCGAAATCAATCTGCCCCAGATACGGCAACACAAGTTCAATCCCGTTTACACCACTTATTTCTTCCTCTGCGCTGGCCGCAAATACCACATTGTGGTTCAGGTTTTCATTGTCACAAAAGTACAGAAATGCAGCCATCAGGCTGACCAGGCACCCACCCGCATCATTGCTCCCAAGGCCAAAGAGCCTTCCTTCTTTTTCCTGGGCAGTGAACGGATCCATAGTATATCCCTTATTGGGCCTTACGGTATCGTGATGCGAGTTGAGCAGGATGCTTGGCTTGGCCGAATCATACCATTTATTTTTTGCGTAGACATTGTTGCCTACTCGGGCATAAGATATATGGTGCCTTTCAAAAAAGGCGACTATCAATTCTGCCGTATCGTTTTCTTCTTTGGAAAAAGAAGGGGTTGCTACTAATTCTTTCAGCAGGTTTACTGCTTCGGACTGAAGGGCTTTTCTTTCAGGTTTCATTTGTAATTTTTGTTCCTGCAGCATTTACAATGAGTTGCCGCAATTCCTCAGCCTTTCCAACAATGACCTGCTTCACACCATGGTCCAATGCAACAAAAGCATTATCCAGCTTGGGGATCATGCCTGCAAAAATTATTTTCTTTTCTTTCAATTTTTTATACGATTCGGGGTTGATATTATCAATAACAGAATGATCATCATCAGCATTTGACAAAACACCGCTTTTTTCAAATGAAAAGATGAGGGTAACCTCAAAGGNNAGTCATGGGTAAGGGGAGCAATCACTGGAATAAATCCAAGGGTAAGAAACTGCGTGAATCGTTCGGCGCTGACTTTATCAATATCTCCCACATATCCATAGTCGATCGTTGGGTGATTTCTTTTATGAGCCTGTATCAGATTGCCGTCAACACCGCATATACCTATCGCCTGACAGGAACTCGCCTGTAGCTGGGCCACGATATTCTTATTGATATAACCGGCATATACCATGGTAATGATTTTCAAGGTTTCTGCATCGGTAATCCTGCGGCCCTCGATCATTTTTTGCCGGATGCCGAGCTGGTCCGCCAATTTTGTCGCCAGTTTTCCACCGCCATGCACCAATATTTTTTTTTCATTAATGGAGGAGAAATCCTTCAGAAAGGAAGAAAGTTTCACAGGATCATCTATGATATTCCCGCCTACTTTTATAACATATAACTTTTCCAAAGGATATTTTTTTAGATTAATTTTTTGGTCTGACTGGCCAGTATGATTTCATTAATTACCGCCTGTGCAGCCCAAACTCTGTTGCCCGCCTGCTGGGTTACAATGCTGTTGGGACCATCCAAAACCTCATCGCTCAATTCTACATTTCTGCGGACGGGAAGGCAATGCATCACCTTCGCCTGGTTAGTCAAACCCAACTTTTTGCCGGTCAGCATCCATCCCGGGTCATTACAATAGATCTTACCATAATCATTATAGGTACTCCAGTTTTTAACATACACGAAATCTGCGTCCTTCAAGGCAAGATCCTGGTCATGAATAACAGTTGCCCCCTTTGTAAATCTTTCATCAAGTTCGTAGTCATCCGGATGGGTGATCACAAATTCTGCCTGTCCCCATGCATTGATCCACTGGGAAAAACTATTGGCAACACATTGGGGTAAAGGCTTAACATGGGGGGCCCAGGTCAAAACAATCTTGGGTTTTTTCCCGCGTCCCGACAGGGGAAACCTGGCGTTACATTCTGTTATGGTAATAATGTCCGTCAAACTTTGCAACGGGTGCATCGTTGCACTTTCCATACTTATTATGGGAATACCGGCGTATTTGATAAATTGGTTGATATATAATTCACTGTAATCATCCTCCTTGTTTTTAAGGGAGGGAAAAGTCCGGATGCAAAGGATGTCAAAATATTTTCCCAGAATGGGGGCCGCCTCTTTTNNCTCATAATGGCCTCTTCTTCGAATTCCAGGGCCCAGCCTTCTTTGTCCACATTAAATACGATGGGTTCAAACCCGAGATTTTGAGCAGCTATCTGAGTACTCAGTCTCGTACGCATGCTCGGGTTGAGAAATAACAAACCAATACGCTTATTCAAGCCCAGATTTTTATCTTTTAAGGGCTGTGCCTTATATTCCAGCGCCTTTTTTACAAGATATCCGATATCCTTTACGTCCCCGACTGAAATGAAATTTCTCATAACTTAACTGACCGGTTTTAGAGAAGGAACCATATTGTTAATTTCTTCTTCTATCGCCTCCAAAAACTCATCTGCATCCTTTCTTCTTAATGTCAGCGATGGAAGAAGCCGAATTGTATTGGGTTTTGCTTCACCGGTAAAGATGTGTTGGTTGAACAATAAATTTTTCCGGAGATCTTTCAATTCCTCCGGTACGTCAAAACCAATCATCAATCCTTTCCCCCTTATATTTTCCAATAGCGGAATTTTTTGCAAACCCGATTGAATGTATTCACCCATTTGCAAGGCATTCTGCATCAGGTCCTCGGCTTCCATTACCTCCAGCACAGCCAGGGCTGCAGCACAAGCCAGGTGATTGCCGCCAAAAGTAGTACCCAGCATTCCATGCTTTGGTTGCAGCTGAGGTGCGATGATGATGCCTGCTACAGGAAAACCATTGCCCATTCCTTTTGCCATGGTATAAATATCTGCAGAAACNNCGCATAGTCATGCGAGAAGAATTTCCCGCTTCGGCCATAACCACACTGAATACTGTCAGCGATATAAATTGATTGGTATTGTTTGCACAGACTACTGATCTTCTGAAGAAAAGAGACAGATGCTTCGTTGATGCCGCCTACCCCCTGAATGCCTTCAATGATTACGGATGAAATTTCATTTCCCTGTGCCCTAAAACAGGCTTCAAGTGCATTTTCGTCATTGAAAGGTAGAAAGATCACTTTATCTGTTTGGTTCACGGGTGCTGCAATCGCAGGATTGTCGGTCGCCGCTGCTGCCAGTGAAGTCCTGCCGTGAAAGGATTTTTTGAAAGCGATAATTTTTTTGCGGCCATTGGAGAAAGAAGCCAGCTTCATGGCATTTTCATTGGCTTCCGCACCGGAATTGCAAAGAAAGAGCTGGTAATCTTCTTTTCCTGACATCTTCCCTAATTTTTCGGCAAGCTCTTCCTGAAGAGGAATGTGAACGGAATTGGAATAAAATCCAACCTTCTCCAATTGCTCGGTAATCCGTTTTACATAATGAGGATGGGTGTGGCCAATTGAGATCACCGCATGTCCGCCATAGAAGTCTAAATATTGCTGCCCCTTTTCATCCCATATGTAGGAGCCTTTGGCTTTTACTATCGTGATTTTGTTAATTGGATAAACGTCAAATAGTTTCATATAATTCCTCCAAACTTTACATTAAATTTACATGAATACAATTTTTTTATTAAAAAAAACTTGCCTTAAATTTCAGCCCGGTTTTTTCATCCATCCCAAATAGGAGATTCATATTATGCACTGCCTGCCCTGATGCACCTTTCAGTAAGTTATCAATGACAGAATGTATTACCAGCATATTGCCCGCTTTTTCTAACTGAATCAGGCATTTATTCGTATTGACTACTTGTTTTAGGAAAATGGGTTCTTTGCTCAAAATGGTAAATGGCTGATCGCGGTAAAAGTCTCCGTAAAGTTGGGTCAATTCTTCCAGGCTCCGATCACAGTGGATTTGGGAACTTATAAAAATACCCCTTGTAAAATCTCCCCTCCAGGGTACGAAGTTTATGTTGGGTGAGAAGGAAGGCTGCAGGTGCTGAAGCGATTGGGTTATCTCTTTCACATGCTGATGGGTAAGAGTCTTATAAGCCTGGATATTATTCATTCTCCAGGAAAAATGCGAAGTAGGCGTCAGGCTTTGTCCGGCCCCGGTAGAACCGGTAATGCCGGTTGTATAAACTTCTTTAAGTAAACCGGCTTTAGCAAGAGGTAACAAACCCAATTGAATCGCTGTGGCAAAACAGCCGGGATTGGCAATGTNNTATTGTGGGCAGTGCGGATTTGTGCCTTGTTCAATTCAGGCAGACCATAAATAAAAACCCTCCCATTTGACATGGGTGGTTTTCCGTTATGCTGCAATCGATAATCGTGGGAAAGGTCAATTATCTTTGCTTCGGGTAAAAGGCCTGCATTTTCCTCCAGGAATTTTCTAGCTTCACCCTGTCCAACACATAGAAATAGCACATCCGCTTCATCGAATTTATCAGAAAATTTTGCATCCGTCTCCCCAACAAGATCGGCATGTATCTCGTGCAGAAATTTTCCCGCGTGGCTCCTGCTATGAACGAACGCAAGGGTAGTTCCGGGATGATTGATCAGAATCCTGATCAATTCCCCGCCGGTATAGCCGGCCCCGCCGACGATTCCCACCCTTACCTGCTCTTTTTTGTGTGACTTTACCATTGAATATCTTAGACCTTGTTTTATCAGCAATTAATTCGATCGTTCAGGGTAGAAGGCTGAGAGGATAACAAAAATTCAAGATCCTCATCTGTCTCATTTAATATCCTGTGTTGCAGTCCTGTTTTTATGTAAATACCCTGATTTGCCTCCACCTGCCATCTCTCCTGTTCAATTTCAAAAACGGCATTTCCTTTTAATATAAAAAAAAACTGCTGCGCTTTTTCATGAAAATGTTTCTGTTCTGCAGTATGTGGAGGCATTTTTTCCAATATTACGGATAGATCAGGCGCATTTACAAAATTCCAGCCATCACATTGATCACCCCAGTTATAATGGCCCAATGGGTTTATTTTGGAAACAATGGTCATTTGCCTTCATTTATTTTATGGAAGATTGCCGACTGGTTGCCGAATATCCTGGCAAATCCTTTTACATCTTCCCCGCTCCAGCCTTTATTCATTTCGCCATAAGAACCAAACTGACTGCTCATCAGGTCATGATCGCTTTCAATACCGGTTATGGTAAACCGATAGGGCTGCAATGTCACAAATACTTTTCCTGAAACAGTTCTCTGGGTATCTTCCAAGAATTTTTCAATATTGCGCATGGTTGGATCCAGCATTTGTCCCTCGTGTAGCCAATTTCCATACCAGACACCCAGCTGATCTTTCCAGTACAATTGCCATTTTGTTAAGACATGTTTTTCCAAAAGATGATGTGCTTTAATAAGAATGAGCGGAGCGGCTGCCTCAAAACCTACGCGGCCCTTTATGCCGATAATGGTATCTCCCACATGGATGTCCCTGCCGACCCCATAGGGTTGCGCAAGGGCCTGCAAATGTTGAATAGCCTTTACCGGGCTGACAAATTTTTCTCCATCCACCGAGCTAAGCTCTCCTTTTTTAAACTCCAGTTCAAGATACCGGGTTCCCGATTCGGTTACCTGTGTCGGCCATGCTTCCTCCGGCAGGTACTCCCTGGAGCCCAGTGTTTCTTTTCCTCCAACCGAAGTTCCCCATAGTCCTTTATTGATGCTATATTTTGCCTTTTCATAATTCATTTCAACCCCCTGTTGCCTGAGGAACTCAATTTCCTCCTCCCGGCTCAATTTCAGGTCCCTGATAGGAGTTAGTATTTGAACCCCGGGCAGCATGCTCTGGAATACCATATCAAATCTAACCTGGTCATTTCCGGCACCTGTGCTGCCATGTGCCACAAAGGAAGCGCCTGCTTCCTTCACATATTTAGCAACAGCCATAGCCTGTACCATTCTTTCTGCGCTTACGCTAAGCGGATAGGTTCCGTTCTTCAATACATTTCCGAACAAAAGGTATTTTATACAGCTCTGATAATATTCCTGGGTTACATCCATACATCTGAAATCAGCCACACCCAGTTTCCTTGCCCTTGTTTCCATCTTATTCACTTCTTCTTGCGAAAAACCACCGGTGTTTACAGTAAGGGCATGGATTTCAAGGTTTTTGACCTTTTGCAGGTAAATAGCGCAGAAAGTGGTATCCAATCCTCCACTGTAGGCCAAAACAACTTTATTGTTCATCGCTGACATATGATTTGAAATATAAGAGTAGGTTACCTTTTCACAGGGTAAATAGATACTGTAAAATTGACTTCGATTTCAAAGTATTCCCATTGGTCTCCTTTCGCATGAAAGGTTTTAAAAGACTCCATTGCTTGATGCGCATGAATCTTTCATACAATTTTGAGCGCTTTTTAAAATCCTGGGTTGTTTCTTCTGGTTCATAATGATTTTTGGGATCATAGAGCATAGCCGTACACATGCAGTTCTTTCTTTCCTTACTCGTGAGTATTTCGTAGTTCACGCAGCTTTTGCACCCTGCCCAAAAAGCCTCATCCTGAGTCAATTCTGAGTAAGTTACCGGTTCATAACCCAATTCTGAATTGATCTTCATTACTGCCAAACCTGTGGTTAACCCAAATATCTTAGCCTCGGGGAATTTCTGCCTGCTAAGCCCGAATATTTTCTTCTTTATCTTTTTTGCCAACCCGCTTTTTCTGAATTCGGGGGCGACGATCAGGCCCGAATTGGCCACATATTCCCCGTGACTCCAGGTCTCGATATAACAAAACCCTGCCCAGATTCCATCTTTTGTAAAGGCGATCACTGCCTTTCCATCGCGCATTTTTTCCTTGATGTAATCCGGGCTTCGCTTTGCAATCCCTGTTCCCCGAGCCATTGCNNCTTGCAGAGGACTCCATTTCGTTGCAGATAATTTCTGCAAAATCCTGATGCGAATTATTCGCTATTAATATCTGAAATTCTTCTTGCTCTTTTTCCATTGAATGTTTGTAAATAGAGGTAAATAGATGTCAATGATGTAATCATTGAAAATACCAGATTCCTGGTTTGTCGGGATTCATAGTTCCGCTGACAATGAGGACACTATGTGCTTGGTGGTATCAACGTCGTACCCAAAAGGGAATTGGGCGAACAGAAAAAACTGAGCAAAGGGGCGCAGCAAAAAACCCACGCTTATTGAAGGCGTGCAAGACCACTTCAGATAAAAGTGAAATGGGTGAGTTTTTTTTCATTGAAGTAAAAGATAAATTGACCTAAAATGATTTAACCATGCAAAGAAAATCAATTTTTTATATGCATGGGCATTTTTATGGAAAAATTTGGAGGATAAATGCAAAACATGTGTTAAAGCCAGTTTTGCCNNATTAGAAAGCGATCTTTCTCTATTGCATCACCCACCACAATCACATCCGCGCCTGCTTTACAGTTGCGATAGGCCTTTTCCGGGTCCTTGATGCCTCCACCGGTTAGCAAGGGAATTTCGATTCCTGACGCCACCGTTGAGATCATTTCTTCGCTAATAGACCTTTTAGCTCCGCTACCCGCATCCATATAGATTTGTTTCATACCCAGCATTTCGCCGGCCATTGCGGTGCAAAGGGCAATTTCATTTTTATCGGCAGGGACCGGCGTAGCATTGCTGATATAAGAAACAGTCGTCGGAGCACCACCATCTATCACTATGTATCCAGTCGAGATAATCTCTAATCCGCTTTGTTTTACAAATGGGGCTGAAATCACGTGCTGGCCAATAAGCAATTCGGGATTTCTGCCTGAAATTAGAGACAGGTATAGCAAGCCATCTGCATAACGGGACACCTGTGAAGGGGTTCCGGGGAATAGAATAACAGGAATATCACAGTTCCTTTTGATATGGAGGACTACTTCATCCAGCTGGTTGGAAATCACAAGACTCCCTCCAACAAACAGGTAATCCACGCTTGCATTCACGGCCAAATCAGTTAATTCATTTATTTTTTGTGAATTCACTTTATCCGGATCAATCAATACAGCAAAGGATTTCAGACCTTTTCCTTTTTTAGCCAATAACGACTCGTAGATGGTTCCCTTCATTTGGTGGTTGTCGTTGGTATGATTGCAAAAATGCGAAAAGTTTTTGGGTTTAGGGAATACCAGGTATAAAAAGATAAAAAGAGGTTAAAAGACCTAATTTTTATTAATTAATTCAAAAAAGGCCATATAATTGGAAATATCAGCTTTCTGCTGCCCTTTAATTCCGGGCTTTGATCCTAAAAAAAGTTGAATAGATTTTTTTTGTATTAATACCAAAAATAATAATTTGTAAAGTGTGTGTACAACTTTGATTAAAATCAAATAATGCAATGGCAACCGATGATTTAATATTTATCAACTGTTTTTTTCCACAGATGGGGATATTTTAGCATGGGGAATATCGAAATCAAAAAATACTTTCGTTTTCCTCTCGTAACAATTTCTTAACACGTAAACTTATACTAATCCATATGACAAATAAAAAGCAATCCTTGACCGGTTTGCAATTCACCCGGCGCTTCACAAAAGAAGGTATAGATGTTTTCGATCAATTCGAATACGATTACCGGTCTTCTGTGATTCGCAATCCATCAGGGGAGGTAGTGTTCGAAATGAACAATGTGGAAGTGCCAAGGCAATGGAGCCAGATTGCAACTGATATTCTCGCTCAGAAATATTTTCGCAAGGCAGGGGTTCCCCAGGCAGACGGTTCACTGGGAAAAGAAACTTCGATGAAGCAGGTAGCTCACCGCATGGCCAATTGCTGGAGAGCGTGGGGGGAGCGGTATAATTATTTCTCTTCTGAAAAAGACGCCCAGGTATTTTATGAGGAACTGGTATATTGTATTTTGAATCAGGCCTGTGTTCCCAATTCCCCGCAATGGTTCAATACAGGTTTGTATGAAAGTTACGGGATCAAGGGAAAACCCCAGGGTCATTATTATGTTGATCAGCATGATGGTCAACTAAAACGGTCCACTTCTGCGTATGAAAGGCCTCTTCCCCATGCCTGTTTTATCCTAAGTGTAGAGGATGACCTGGTTAACGACGGCGGCATCATGGATTTATGGCTCCGGGAAGCAAGGATTTTTAAATATGGTTCGGGAGTTGGAACCAATTTTTCCAGTATCCGGGGGGAAGGGGAAAGGNNGGGTACTTCCAGCGGACTGATGAGTTTCCTGAAAATCGGTGACCGTGCGGCAGGTGCCATTAAATCGGGCGGAACCACCCGTCGTGCTGCCAAAATGGTTTGTCTGGATTTGGATCATCCGGAAATAATGAGTTTCATCAACTGGAAAGTGGAAGAAGAAAAGAAAGTGGGGGCATTGATAGCTGCGGGTTACCCAAGTGACTATGAAGGGGAAGCTTATAAAACGGTATCCGGTCAGAATTCAAACAATTCCGTGCGCATTCCGAATGAATTTTTTGAAAAATTGGAAAATAACGAAGATTGGGAATTGAAGGGAAGAAGCGNNGAATATATGTTCCTGGATAATACGGCCTGCAACCTTGCTTCTGTTAACCTAAGGAGATTTTTTGACGAGCACACCAATACCTTTGATGTGGAAGGTTTTGAATATACCTGCCGTTTATGGACAACCGTATTGGAAATATCCGTATTGATGGCCCAGTTCCCGTCCAAGGAAGTGGCGCAATTATCCTATGATTACAGGACGCTCGGTCTGGGTTATGCGAATCTTGGATCCATGCTGATGGTGCTGGGAATTCCCTATGACAGTGAAGAGGCCCGCGGGATCGCGGGCGCGATCACGGCCATCATGACAGGTATTTCTTACCGGACTTCCGCAGAAATGGCCAGCGTTCTTGGATGCTTTCCACGGTTTGAGGAAAACCGGCAGGAAATGCTAAGAGTGATGCGGAACCACCGCCTGGCCGCTTATGATGCTGACGAATACGAAAAATTAAAGATCAAGCCCCAAGGCATAAAGGCGAAATATTGCCCGGATTATCTGCTGAAAGCTGCTACCAAAGCCTGGGATGAAGCTGTCCAGCTCGGAGAAAAACATGGTTACCGGAATGCGCAGGTCACGGTAATTGCCCCAACGGGAACCATCGGCCTGGTAATGGATTGCGAT
>PLCH01000493.1 GCA_003135585.1 Chitinophagaceae bacterium | reverse complement strand
GTTATTGCAATTTCCAACGGAGTTGATCTTGAAAAATTTAATGCCTTTGGGAATGTAGAGTTTATAAGAGAAAAATATTTGATTCCCGACAAACCTATTTTGCTATATGTAGGGAGGATAGATCCTGAAAAACATCTTGAAGATGTACTTTGTGCTGTTGCTATAGCAGTAAGGCAAATCGATTTTCATTTTGTCATTATTGGAAATGGGATAAGAAAATCCGCCCTTGAAAGCCTTACAAAAAAATTGGCCATAGGCGACAGAGTGATTTTTACAGGGTTTGTTTCAGATATTGATTTACCATATTTCTATAAAGTCAGCCGTTGCTTCATAACAGCCAGTGTAGCTGAATTGCAAAGTTTAGTGACTTTAGAAGCTATGGCCTCTGGTTTACCGGTAATTGCAGCAAATGCGGGTGCATTAAGTGAGCTGGTGCATGATAAAATAAACGGTTTTTTATTTAAACCTGGTGATGTCAATGCCATTGTTCAATGTATAGCCAGGATTTTTGCTCAGGATGACCTATACCAAAAAATGAGCAAAAAGAGTTTGGAATTTGCTTTTATGCACGATATCCATAAAACCATTACATCGTATGAAGCAATTTATCAAAGTCATTGCAGGAATAATCAGTAATGATGAAAATTCTTAAAGGGAAATATCTGAAAACAGGTCAGAACGCTTCACCCAGGTTGGCAAAAATTCGCTGTGATCCAAGGATACCAAAGCCATAGTCGAGACATATGCTGGTCCTGGAAAATTTATTAAGCTTGATTCGGATCCACGCACCCTAGCTGGGAGGATCGTTTCAAACATGTTGTTTGCCGTTTCCGTATAAGACTGTGCGTTAACAAATCCGACCCCACTGATTTGCCCGTTTAAACTTATGCCGTACCTGTATTCAGACTCGAGATATATCAGGTTCGTGCCTCTGAATCTGCTTTGATCATATCCCCTGCCTAAATTGGCGTATTCATCGGAAGCATGGGAAATGGAGGTATTTACGCAAATCAACCAACAACGAACTCCAGTTATAGTCGCTTCCCATAAAGGTAAAATTGGAACGTAACACCAGGTTGGCATAATAGCCGGGAAATGGATTAATTAAATTTCTTTGTCCATAATAGAGAAAATTCAAGGTGGGACCTGAAGATTTCGAGCTGGAGCTAAATCCGTATTTGTCCCAGTTAGTGACTGTATCTGCCCGCAGGTTGACCTGCCTTATGTTCCATAAATTATCGCTATCATAACCCAGACCAAGGTAAAAATCGGGAGCAATTATTTTTAATACAGTCTGGTATAATTTTAGGTAATTGTAATTAATGGGGTATCCGTCCAGTTCAATTGGAAAGCCGCCCAATCCGAAAGTATATTGTGGAAATATGTAAAAATTCCAATCGGTAAGAATATTGAAATTATTCTCATTTAACCAGATATTAGGTTCCAACGGGATAAAAAATTGTTTCTTCTGGCTATCATTAAGGCTGGAGGTAACGTTAGAGATGTTTTCATCCTTTCTGTTACTAGTATAAAAGGCCGCATTACCTGCATTGGACACGGCGAAACCGGTTTGTAAAGTATATTGGGCTGAAGGCAATACAAAAGCGTATATCTTTCCCGCCTGTCTTATACTGCTATCTTTACGGCTCCTCGCATTCCTTTGGGAATATCCACTTGCCGACATCAATCAAGTCAACTTGTGTTTTTACCGGTAAACACGTGCAACTGGTTACATTTTGTGAGAACACTGTCCGTTCCCAGTTTTTTATTTAAATACGAACTGTCCTGTCCTTGGGTGACTACTGAAAAAAAAACTATGAAAACGATAGTGAGGAGCTTTTTCAAATAATGCAATTGACAATTTTGCTCTCGCAATAGAAGATTTTTTTTAGTTATTTACATGACGGATTCTGGTCCTTTACCAGACACTATAATTGACAGGTATTCTGCTAATGGTTTACAGATTTCTATCTCAATGTCCAAAAGACAAGGAGTGTAGGTGGCCGCGAATTTGTTATTGGCCGGTTAACCCGTCTAAAGACTTTTTATCTTCATATTTCGAAAAGCTACTTCATGACCATGATCCTGCAANNGCAATGCTATTTTCCCTTTTGGCGTTGTATCAAAGTTTTTACATTTTCTAAACTTACTTTTGGCTAGCATATTTTTCCATTGGGTGCTTCCCTGTACAACATCTAAAGTTTTTACATCATTAAAATAAAAAATAAGATGATTTTTATTTTGAATAATCCTTACCTCGTTCCATTGCCCTATAGGTTTAGGACGTGACATCAATGCAGTTCCGTATAAATCATACAATAAACCTGCCAAGTGATCTTCTTTTTTGTTGTCACTTGCCTTTATATTGTCGAGAATCTGCATCTCCGGGCCTGTAAACCACGTTTTTCTAAATTTATGATCCTCCTTAACATTAAAAATTATACCACTGTTACCAGCTTCTGAAATTCTCCATTCTATATAAAGTTCGTAGTTTTCGTATTCTTCGTTAGTAATAATATCCTCCTTTTTAAAACGTATCCAAGGTTTAGGATTCATTACGAGAGTTCCATCCATAACCTTCCAATTATCTGTCACTGAATTTTTATTGTAAGTGTGCCAGCCTTTGGTTGTTTTTCCATCGAATAATAATTTCCAACCTTCCTTTATTTCATTCGAACTTAACTCCTTTGTTTGTTGACAAATAGCGATCTTGGCAAGGAAACATAGAAGAAAAAAAAATGTATTTAATAAAACTAACTTATTCTTAAACATGAAAAACATTTTGATTGCCCGGATATAAGCTGGGCTTAAATTTCAAATTTAAAACTAATTTTGCTTACAGAGTCATGAAAGGCAAATGCCTTTATACAGACGTATATGCAGATGCCACTTTTAAAATCAGCCTATTAAAAAGCAACGGTAATACTTTCGGCCCTTGGTAGAATGTATCAACGCATACAATACATCCTTCGGTGCTTGGCATCGGTTTGCCCATATTTTCCCAATTGCATGGTCATATAGATATGCGGCTGGTTAGTTCAACTCCATTGAATTCAGGGACTATTGCAAATGTATATGTACCCGATAGGGCTTAAAGCAACATCTTCCGAAGGGTTCCCGAGAGCATCTTGAACTGAAAATATAGAACCGTCTCCAACTTCATTCAGGTTATTTATGCTAAAAAACTTTTATTTTTTTTTCCTGTTACCCGTCCGTGTGCAAACTCTTCACTGGGTTGGCCATAGCTGCCCTTATTGCAGAATATGCAACGGTGAGCCACGCAATTAGAAGCGATGAAAATATTGTTAGTATGAAGAACCCTGCTCCCAGATCAATCCTGAAAGTGTATTGAATCAACCATTGATGCATAAAATACCATGCAATAGGACACGCGATCAGGAAGGCAATAGTAATGAGTACCGTGTACTCCCAAGAGAGCAGGTAAACAATATTCCTAACCGAAGCACCGAGCACTTTACGGATGCCGATCTCCTTATTTCGCCTGACTGCCATAAAAGAGATCAGGGCGTATAAGCCCAGGCAGGATATGAAGACTGCGATTCCCGAAAATATTTTGTAGAGTTGGGAGAGCTGGTTTTCCTGTTTGTAATAATCCGAAACAGTCTGATCAATAAAGCTGTATTCAAAAACATTATCTGGATAGATTTTGTTCCAGAGCGCCTCTATCGCTGCAAGTGTTTCCTTTATTTTACCAGGTTGAACTTGAATATTCACCGTGCCGTAAGCATTCTTAATGGTGGTCATCACAATGGGACCGATTGGGTCCCGCAGGGAATTTATATGAAAATCTTTGACTACACCGACAATGGGAAGAGCCCTCCCTCCTACTTTAATGCTTTTCCCAATCGCATTTTGGGGTTTGCCCAGGTCCAGGTCCTTCAGTAGCGTTTCATTCACGACGAATTCTTTTATGGTGTCTGAAGGTAAATATATACGACCAGCCGCCAGTTGAAATTTATAAATACCAAAATATGCTGTGTCTGCAACCTTCATTCCTATTATCAGATCCGCTTTTTCTGTATGGTTGGTGACCAATTGCAGATCCGTGTACCAATCTCCTCCTCCCGTTGGCCCTCCAGCACTAAAACTGACTTCCTTTATTCCCGGTTCCCTGACCAACTGGTTGCGGAGCATGTCTGTTTTCGAACGGCTGAGGCTATCCCCCGGAAAGGGAACATTGATAATCGCTGTTTTATTGAACCCGAGATCAGCATTTTTGAAATAATCCATTTGGGAAACTACCACCAGGGTGCCGATGATAAGCGTTTGGGCAATGGCAAACTGCAAAACAACCAATCCTCTTCTTAGAAATATGCCCCTTGCCGATTGTCCACTGATCCTGTTTTTCAAGGCAATTATCGGATTAAATCCGGAAAGGACAAGTGCTGGATAAAAACCCGAAAGGGCTGTAACGGATAGGAATATAGCCAGCATGAATAGGAAAATGCCACGATTCTGTGAAAAGTTAAAGGACAATTGAGTTTCAATGAGCTCATTCAGGAAAGGCAGTGCGACTATAGCTACTATGACGGCAATGATTAGAGCGATAAAACAGATCAGGCCAGTTTCCCCGAAGAACTGAACAAGCAATTGTCTGCGATTGCCTCCTAAAACTTTCCGGACTCCGACTTCCCTTGAACGGTTGATAGCCTGAGCATTAGAGAGATTGATAAAATTGACGCATGCTACGATTAACAAAAATAACCCGATCAGGCTCAGGGCCGTGATCAGGTCCTTGCTGAAAGTCCGCCCATTGAAATTCCCGAAGCGTTCGTCATAATGAATTTCCTTTAGTGGTTGAAGGCTTAAATTGTACCCTGCATGGTCTACCGGCATATGTTTAGTTACAAAGGCAGGCAGTAACGTATTAAACAGTTCTTGCGAATAATGGGCTCGCAGCAGAACAAAACAATAATTNNGTTTCATCAGGGTTGCATAGGAAATCACGAGCTTTAGTGGAAAATCAGTATTAACGGGCGGGTTATCCAAAATACCAGTGATTTTCATATCCTGGTCATAGACTTTGATCGTTTTGCCGGTCGCTGTTCTCCAGTCTCCAAAATATTTTGCGGCAGTCGCCTTTGTAAGCAAAACCATATTCGGTCCGGCAATTGCATTAGCTGAATTACCATTCAACAATTTGAAATCAAACAGGTCGAAAAACTGGGGTTCCGCAAAAAAAACGCCATTTTCCTTGAATTTCTTTAGGATCTCACCTCTGGCGCCATGGATTAGGACATGGACTCCATTGTCCCCCAAAATGGCAGCAGCATTTTCCAATTGAGGGTAATCTGCCCTTAGACCATTTGTAACAGGGAAGGGAACACCCGTGCGATACTCCCTTCCTACAGGGTTTTTACCCACCCTTACGACACGGTAAATCCTGTCCTTCTTGCCATGGAAGTCGTCGAAGCTTTGTTCATATTGCAGGACAAGAAAAATTAGCAGGCAGGCGGCAATACCGACGACCAGCCCAGTCAAGTTAACGACAGAATGGATTCTGTTGTGAAGCAAATTCCTAAAAGCAGTTTTGAAATAGTTTTTGAACATGTCTGATGTTTTAATATTGCGTTCCCGCAAATAGAGCCATTACATCCAATAAAATGCCGAATTGCTATTCGCCTGACAGTCAATTAAACCGCAGAAATAAGGATGTTCCGGTTGTACGTTTTCGATACACACTATGTCCGCTTTTTCAGTCGACAAATTATTCTTTTTATCAGGCAATGGGTGGTTACTGAATTAAATACTCTAGTTCCGGCTTTGACATATTGTATGAAACCCCGGAGGCTTACTTCGCGAACATTCTTGGTTGTGAGTGTATCAACAGGGGAGACGATCGGTTTTGGAGATGTGGAAATACACATTGGCAAACTATTCAAAATTAAGGTATTAAAATTGTTATCCAGGCCCTGATAAACCTTCTCTGGGTTCAATTGCATAAATTTGAATACTAATCTTCAAAAAAATAATATTTGAAATGAAAAAGCTAATAACAGTTTCACTAGCGTTTCGATGTTGAGTA
>PLCH01000647.1 GCA_003135585.1 Chitinophagaceae bacterium | reverse complement strand
ATCCAACACAGTGTGTATGCCCATCTGTTGGATTATCTCCTCGCACCTTTCAGGAGGATGGTTGGAATGTAAGGGAATATATGCCTTTCCCTCAAGCCAAAGGGCAAAAATAGAAGCATAAGTTTCAATATCATCATTCGCGACCAATCCCAAATAAGTATTGTCCTTGTCTAACTTTTTCAATGCCAGCCTTATTTTGGAAATAGATTCGCCCAGCTGTCTATAAGTGTAAAAAATATCATTTATATAAAACGCATTTCTATTTGAAAATCGATTGATAGCCTGGAGTAAGGGATCTATAACCTGATTCTGAAACGAACTGCTATTTTTCATTTTTATTCAAACATTTTGTTTGTACTTAGGATTGCTAAAATGAGAAGATAGCCTGCATTTTTTCTGCTTTTTTATCCAAAATTGAATGTATGGGTATCATCTCCAAACTCCTATACAAGCTTCCCATTAAGTGGGTTAAATCCTATAATTTATTACTGTTCCGGGTAATGGACATTTGTATACCTTATAAAAGGTTCACATATCTGTAATGCTTAGCCATTGTAAGTGGATACTTCCAAAAATATAAGACTATTTTGTCAATATATTAATTCAAAAATTATGAATTGGGTATTTACCCTAAAAAGTTTCAAAAAAAATTGGGATTTCGTAATACATATAAATAGCCCTTTTTATGGAGCAGGGTTTCTCATGCTGCCCTCATATTAATAGGTAAAAATGCTTTGATAAATGTAACCACCTCAGCTGCCCTTTTCCCGCTCAATGAATGACAAGTAGCGGGGATTAATGCAACCCCCGCTGTATTATATATTTACAAATGAAAAAAATAACAGTTTTGAATTTTTTCGCAGATTTTCGAAAAAAAAATATTTTGAAATCCTGGAGAAACAATGCCGGTATTTTAAAGTCACCTGGAGCAGACCAATTACGGAATTTGATTGCTGCAATTTGATTGAAAATCTTAATCTCCTAATCAATGGAGATACTGCTGAAGCGGTCAGTTGGGTACTGTTTCAGAAATATGAAAGAAAAAGGGCCTTTTTGTAGTAAGTATTTGAAACTTATCTGATGAGCACAACTGTCCCCTGGAAAAGTTGCTGCCCGCCATTTGAAAGACTGAGAGTTATAACATATACATAAGCGCCATCGGGTACGGGAATACCATTGTAATTTCCGTTCCAGCCAAAATTGGGGTCATCGGGCATAATATCGTGCACCTGAAATATTTTTTGCCCCCACCGGTTGAAAATGGAGAAATCCTTGATCCGGCTACCTCCTGGCCCTCCATGAACATAAAATTTATCATTTTTTCCATCTCCGTTTGGTGTGAAGGCGTTGGGAATTCGGACCTGGCTAAATACCTTAACTATGATATCTCCTAAAGCCTTACAACCGTCTGCTGAAGTCAATTGCAATTTATAAATCATAGTGTTTGATGGGTTCGCCACCGGATTTTTGATCATATTATCAGAAAGGCCCGTAACAGGGCTCCATAAATAACTGACTATATTGCCCGTAATTACGGGGTCTAAAACGATACTCTGACCCTGGGATATTGAAAAAGTCTGATCGGGAGGAAGGGAGGGGGTAGCTTTTACGTTTACAATAATATTGTTCGAAACAACAGGGGCGCAGGAAGCAGCATCACTTGACAAAACAGTACAGGTTACCACATCCCCATTGGAAAAGATATTGTTGGTAAATGTGGAACTGTTGGATCCGACTTTGATGCCATTCAGCTGCCATTTATAAGATGGGTTGGTTCCGGCGTTTGTCACAGCGGCTGTAAAGCTGACGGGATCACCTGAACATATGGTGGGGTTGGAAGACATTATGCTGACAGTTGGAATAACAGCTGTCTTAGCCGTCATGGAAATGCTGTTTGAATTAGCCGCCGCAGTTGTAGTACAAGCCAAACTACTTGACATAACACATTTAATGACATCCCCGTTAGCGACGCTTGAATTAATATAAATACTGTCATTAGAACCGACATTGCTGCCATTCAACTGCCATTGATAAGAGGGGGTAACACCGCCGTTTACAGGAAAGGCTGTGAAGGTTACAGGTGTGCAGGAACTTATGTTTGTCGCCGATGCATTTATGCTGATGGAAGGAGTAACGATTGCTATTATGGTCACAGGCTTTGAGGTAAGTGAACAACCATCATCAGAGGTGACGACCGCCGTATAATTGCCCGCAGTGGTTGGAATATAGGTTTTATTAATGCTAGGCTGCGTCCACTTCTGTATGCGATAATTATAATCGTCTGACACATAGATATTGTCGTTGCCATCCAGATATATTCCTTCAGGACCATTAAACTGGTTCGCCGCAGAACCTGATCCATTACCGCCAGCCACGGTTATTCCACTAGTCGCTCCGGGTAGCCATTTCTGTACGCGATTATTACTGAAATCACATACATAAATATTCCCGCTTGCATCCACGTAGAGACCAAGGGGGCCATAAAGCTGATTGGGAGCGGAGCCCCCGCCGTTTCCTCCCGCGACAGTTACCCCGCTGGTTGAACCCGGCGCCCATTTCGAAACCCGGTTGTTATATGCTTCGGAAAAATATATGTTTTCACTTCCGTCAACAAAAAATCCATAAACATCTGACAATTGGTTGGCTGCTGGGCCCGATCCATTCCCACCGGCAACCGTTACACCGCTTGTAGCGCCGGGCGCCCATTTTTGCACCCGGAAGTTATAATTGTCGGCAACATATACATTTCCACTGACATCTACAGCTACCTGGTCCGGGTCATTAAACTGGTTGGAAGCAGATCCTCTTCCATTCCCACCGGCAACTGTTATACCGCTCGTAGCGCCGGGTGCCCATTTTTGTATCCGGTCGTTGATTGCATCAGCGATATACATATTTCCCCCCCTATCTACGTGAAGTCCTATAGGAAAATTGAGTTGGTTAGGGGCAGATCCGGTCCCATTCCCACCTGCAACGGTTATTCCACCAGTAGCTCCGGGCGCCCATTTCTGTATGCGTGCATTATCGACGTCAACAACATATATATTTCCAATGCTATCCACGAATAGCCCATCAGGATAGAGTTGATTGGCCCCGGATCCTCGTCCATTCCCTCCGGCTACCGTAATTCCACTTGTGGAACCAGGGGTAGCCGTTACTGTACTTACAACGCTGGTACTGTTGTACCATACTATTTTAGAGAGAGGGTTGGCAGTGGCAACCTTGAGGGTACTACTTCCCAGACAATTGCCGCCTGAGCTGTACAAATCAATAATGAACCGGCATTGTGCATAATCCCTGTAAGCTGCTAAAATGGCAATAAAAAAAAGTATCTTCTTCATTTATTATTCCAATTTCCATGCACCACACATAGTATAATGCGTCGCTGAGAAGAAAGATAGGTAGATCAATAAATTTAATACTTTTTTCCTTGATTTTTGGACTGGCAGGGCAAGATTCGAATTTCTTTTTATTGATCCTGAAGGATTGGCCAGACTTCAAAAATTATTCAGGCAGGAATCCGTCGGGGTGAAGTGTGGCCTGGTTATTTATTTATTTTTTACGTAGAACCATGAACTGAGGATAAAATATTAACTTTTGTAAAAAAAGAATTAGAAAATTTACCTAAAAAACTCTTTATGGCAAGATCACCGCTCCCAGGAATTCCTGCAATAATTATTTTGCAAATAATCCTTGCTCCATTTCACGCATTGTCGCAAACAAAACCGAGGGTAATTCCGCTTTGGGAAAATGGCGCCCCTGGTTTTGAAAACCGAAGAAATGAGCCTGAGCTGGCTAAAGATTACTGGGTCAAAAATATCCACAATCCTTCCATTACCGTATTCTTACCACCAAAAGAAAAAGCTACAGGTGTTGCGGTAGTTATATGTCCAGGGGGAGGACACCGTGAATTGGTATATAATGCTGAGGGAGTAGAACCTGCTGTTTTTCTTAACAGCATTGGGGTTGCTGCGTTTGTCCTTAAATATCGTTTAAGCCGGGAAGAAAATTCTCCCTATTCAATAACGGTAACTCCCAAGGAAGATGCTTACAGGGCAATGCGGTTGGTAAGGAGCCTTGCAAAAGAATTTGACGTTGATACTGGTCGTGTGGGAATGTTAGGCTTTTCAGCTGGTGGCGAAGTGGTGGCAACGGTTGCTTATAGCCCCGGTTTAGGTAATCCAAACGCACCTGACCCCATAGACAGGTTAAACGGAAAACCTAATTTCCAAATCCTTATAT
>PLCH01000075.1 GCA_003135585.1 Chitinophagaceae bacterium | reverse complement strand
GAAGTTAAGCTCAATGAAAGTCATCTTATCAAAGTAAAATGGTACCTCAACTCGCCAGTCGCTATAAAAAAAGTGAGGGATGTTTCGCATTACAGCAAGGAATTCATAGAAAACATCTTTGGCCGCCATCATTTTTCGGCCATACTATCCATTTTTGTCGCCTTTATTTTTTTGATTGTGGTGGGTTTTTTTATGGATAATCCTTTTTTCCAGTTGCCGGCGGCGGCAAGCATTCTGATTTTTTTTGCAATATTAATTTCCTTGTCAGGCGCTTTTTCCTATTTCCTTCAAAGCTGGAGCATTCCTTTCCTGATCGTACTCTTTTTTGTATTGAACCTACTTTACCAATACGATGTGATTGATCCGACAAATAAAGCCTATGGCTTAAATTACGCTAACCTCAAAGACCGTCCTTTTTATAACCGTGAGACCTTGCTGAAATTATGTTCGGCCCAGCAAACAAAGGAGGATAAACATAACATGCTGGCCATCCTGGAAAACTGGAAAAGAAAACAAAAGGAAGCAAAGCCGGTTCTTTTTATATTGAATACAAGTGGCGGAGGAAACCGCAGTGCCGCTTTTACCANNGAAAACATTCCTGATAACAGGAGCTTCCGGAGGCATGTTTGGGGCCGCCTATTTCAGGGAGCTGGCGCGGTTAAAGGCAAACGGGGATTCTTCCATTAACCTGCAGGATCCTAAATATACGGAAGCCATTTCCCGCGATCTCCTCAACTCTTTGTTCTCTTCATTTGTTGCCCGCGATCTCGCTTCACCGGCACAGAAATTCAAAACGGGTAAATATGAATATATAAAAGATCGGGGTTATGCATTTGAGCAGAAACTGAATGCAAATACAAACGGGGTATTAAACAAACAGCTCAAAGATTTAGCGGCAGATGAAAAATCTTCTAAAATCCCCCTGATGCTTTTAAGTTCTGTCGTCACGCGGGATAGCCGGACCTTGGNNCAGCCCATCAGCTTTTTAATGCGACCCGTCTATGATAGTACCCGGATTTCCGAAATGGATCCGGATGCGATTGATTTCGGTGCTTTTTTTTCAAAGCAGGATCCTATGAACCTTCGTTTGCTGACGGCTTTGCGAATGAATGCCACTTTCCCCTATGTCCTGCCAAACGTGTGGCTACCGACGAATCCGGTGATTGATGTGATGGATGCAGGCCTGCGTGACAATTTCGGTGAGCAGACTGCGATCCGTTTCCTGAATGTATTTAAGGAATGGATAGTGAAAAATACAGGAGGAGTGGTGCTGATACAGATCCGCGACCGTAAAGCAGGGGGATGGGAAAACCCTTACGAATCAAATGATATTACAGAGATCATCACAAAACCGTTGTTACTTCTTCAATACAACTGGTACAAAATGCAGGAATATAACCAGGATGACTTACTGAGTCTGTCGGAAAACATACTGGGAGATTCGTTTTATAAATTGACCTTTGAATACATTCCCAAAAATGAAGATCAGGGAGCTGCCCTGAATTTTCACCTTACCCGCCAGGAGAAACTCGACATAGCAAACGCACTGAATACAGCTTCCAACCAACGGGTCTTTAAAAAAGCATCCCGATTATTTAATTCAGGGTTGTAAGAGAAGGAAACAATCCCTGATGACCCCGATCCTGAATTTCTCAGTTGTTTCACGGGGTTCCCCGTCGATATGCAAAGGAGCGAGCCCCCTGTTGTGGATAGAAAGGGAATCTGTCTGAAAATACATGACATTCTTTTTGTTTGGAAGCTCACTGACAGGAGTAACCGTATTCATACCCGCAAGCTGGCCAATGACAAAGAAGGGCAGGATGAATTTGCTCATTTTATTAACGATCACAATATCGAGAAGACCATCCTGGAGCCTCGCCTGCGGCGCGATGGTCACATGATTGCCGAACTGGTTGCTGTTGGCGATACAGATCAGAAAAGCCTCCGTGCTGAATGACCTCCCTCCTACTTCAATTTCAAACAAATAAGGTTTGGCCTTAAAATAATTGCTGGCTGATACCTTGGCGTAGGTTTGCATCCCTCTTTTTTTTCACTTTGCATTNNGGTTTATTTGTTTTGGAATTTTTGCAGCAAAGGCCAGGCCGTTTCCCGACCCCATCGGGATGATGCCAATATTTACTTTGATTTCCCTTAAGGCTGAGACGACAGCATTTACAGTGCCATCACCTCCACAGACGACCACATCTGTAAATTTTTCGACCTGCACTTTATTTACAAGAAAACGATATTCACCATCGGGATTGGAAAAAACTATATCAAAGTCAATATTTTGCTCGCGTGTCTTACGGACAAGGGTTTCTCTTAACGATAATTTTTCTTTTGCACCGGCAATAGGATTGATAAGGTAGATGATTTTCCGCGCCATAATTGCAAATATATCTTTACCATCTTAACAACGCACTCCCCCAGGTAAAACCGCTTCCAAAAACGGCGAGACAAATTAGGTCTCCTCTTTTTATTTTCCCTTCTTCCCAGGCTTCACAGAGCGCGATCGGTACGGAGGCTGCCGTAGTGTTTCCATATTTTTGAATATTGTTGTGGACCTGATCATCCCGTAAATTCATCATATGCTGAACATATTGACTGATCCGTAAATTGGCCTGGTGCGTAATCAGCAATCTGAGATCAGAAGCCACCAGTCCATTGGCAGTCAGTGCTTCCATAATCACTTCCGGAAATTTCACGACTGCTTTTTTAAATACGGCGGGTCCGTCCATAAAGGGAAAGTTTTGTGCCTTATCTATCATCGCATGGCTCATGAACATCTGGCCATTCTCTGCCTCATCGAAATCGGCGAGCTCCCTGTCAACCCAGTGGTTGGCATGGGTTCCGGGGTTATACATGGCAAGCAGCTCCGCACTTTCCCCGTCACTGTGCAGGTGCGTGCTTAAAATTCCCTGGTCTTCTTTTTCGGTAGGCTGTAAAACAACAGCGCCGGCCCCGTCTCCGAATATTACTGAAATATTGCGCCCTCTTGTGCTGAAGTCCAAACCAAAAGAATGCTTTTCACTTCCTATCACCAGGATATTTTTATAGGTTCCGGTTTTTACATACTGGTCTGCCACACTTAGGGCATAAACAAATCCGCTGCATTGATTACGTATATCCAGGGCGCCAATCTCTTTCATCTGAAGCCCTCTTTGCACCAGTACACCGCATCCCGGAAAATAATAGTCCGGGCTCAAGGTGGCGAAAATTAAAAAATCAATATCCTGGGGCGTCAAACCGGCTCTTTGAATGGCTACCCTGGCCGCTTCCATTCCCATGGTGGCAGTCGTTTCGGCTTTTCGGTCTGCATAATAACGCTCCCTTATACCGGTCCTTTCCTGAATCCATTCGTCGGTGGTATCCATCATTTTACTCAGGTCATTATTCGTAACCAGCTTATCCGGTATATACATTCCGATCCCGGCAATTTTAGATCGTATCATAACAAATTTGTGTAATTTAATGTAAAGTATGAGCGATGCCTGAAAATCAAAAAATAAAATCAGCCATTGAGCGTGTTTCCCATACACTTGCTCTAAAACCTGCCTTTGGACTGGGCACCGGTATTTCAAAGGCTTCCATACGCAATGGACTCACCTGCCAGGTGGAGGAAGGTGCCTGGAAATTTGTAGCCGATATGCCTGAACAGGTTGGTGGAAATGGTTCGGGTCCCACTCCGGGCGTATATGGGAGGGCTGCACTGGGAAGTTGCCTGGCCATAGGATACATGATGAAGGCTGCTTCAATGGATATTCCCATTGCTGGCCTTGAAGTGGAAGTGCAGGCCGACTATGACGACGGCGCCCTTTTTGGCACCAGTAAAAATGTTCCGCCGGGTTATCTTGAAATCCGGTATACCGTTACCATTGACAGTGATGCACCTGAAAAAGATATTCTGCGTTTGCTGGATGAGGCGGACAGGCATAGCCCCTATCTCGATGTATTTAGCCGCGCGCAGAAATGCAAACGGGAAGTCCGTATTGTTTCCTCTAAACAACATTGAATTAATTATGGAACCTGCATTACAAAGAAGGATACAAAGATATGGCTGGGACAAGGCAGCCAGCTATTACGAAGCCTCCTGGATAATGCAATTGAAACCGGCCCAGGATCTTTTATTGCAGATGGCGGACCTGCAGGAAGCTGAAAAGGTTTTGGACTCGGCCTGTGGTACCGGTCTTGTAAGTTTTAAGGCAAGAGAAAAAGTGACGGACAAGGGTTTTGTTTGGGGAACGGATATCTCGGAAAAAATGGTGGAGATAGCCTCGGCCACGGCTCAGAATAAAAAAATTTCGGGGATAAAATTTGAGCGCATGGATGCAGAGGAATTAACCATGGAGTCTTCTTTTTTTGACGTGGCTATATGTGCTTTGGGATTAATGTATGTGCCTGACCCGCTGAAAGCTTTAAAAGAGATGTTGCGGGTATTAAAACCTGGCGGAAGGGCGGCTGCTGCAGTATGGGGTCAGAGGGGCCATTGCGGATGGGCCGAGATTTTTGAAATTGTGGATAAGCGGGTTGCCTCCGAGGTTTGCCCTATGTTTTTTAACCTGGGCAATCCGGACATGCTGCTGTTGACTTTTAGGGCCGCAGGCTATACCCGGATCAGGGATGAAAGGCTTTCAACCATCCTGCAATATGATACAGCTGAGCAGGCATGCGGTGCTGCTTTTGCCGGAGGTCCCTTGGCGCTTGCCTACAATAAATTCAGCGCTGAGGAGAAACAGGAAGTGCATAAAGAATATCTTTTATCTATCGAACGGTATAAAAGAGGGGAAGGTTATGAGGTCCCCGGGGAATTTGTAATAGCCCTCGGTATTAAATAAAAATTTCGTCAGTGCAATTTCATACCCAGTACTTCGATCATAAAATTTTCAATTTCCTTTTCGACACCTTCGACATCCCTTGATTTGATCCAGGATCCAAGAACATGGTTACCCGTATTGGGCATAGCCTTTTTTCGCTTTGAACCCGGGGCAGTGCCCAACTCATCAAACATGGAAAGCTCGGCTGAAACTTTTACCACGCTGTCCTGGTGAACCTCATCTTTGTAATAATACAGGACCAGGGTGGGTTGTTTTACCGCCTTAAAAGTTTCCTTATTCATTGAAGTCTCCAATAATTCCTGTAAGGCGACAGCTGCCTCCAACCGGTAGGTTTTGCTCCAGTATTGTTTATAAACAGGCCTGTCATCTTCAGAAGTATTGTACTTACTGTGTTTCACCATCCTGGCCAACTGCAGGCCCCAGGGTCTGCTTAATATCCACGCTTTATCATCGTTAATGGCAATATTGGGAGATAATAAAATAAGGGCGGCCACATCGCCCGGGTAAACGGCGGCCAGTTTCAGTGCGAGTGTGGCTCCTGTTGAAGTTCCGATAAGGATGACCTTTTTACCCAGTTGTTTACCGATGACCAAGGCCAGCTTGGAAGACTCCCACAAGTTATCTGCAGTAAGATGGAGCAACTGCTCTGAACTATCTATTCCATGTTCGGCTAGCCGTGACAGGTATAAATTGGATCCAAATTTCCTGGCTATATCTATATGTACCGGGTTGCCTTCCGCCTGGGAAGCGGAAAATCCGTGCAGGTATACAAGGGAGTAATCTGTTTTCTGCTTTGTGGAATCGTTGGCCCAGACGATCCTTGCTTCATTATCCGGTTTTAGTCTGTGTTGCGCTTCCCCGTTCTTAACAAAATCCTCCAGTGCATTTGCAGCAGAGGGAACAAGGGGCAAATCCTTTTTATATTCAGGTGCAGCGGGGCTCGGCCCGGACACATAAACAATAACCAGGAAAAGAGGAATCACCAAAAGCCATTTTTTCCCCATGCTTTAAATTTCCAATGAATTTATAAAAATGCTTTTGTATTATTCAATTACAACAAAAAATTAATACAGTATCCAGCAAATGGTAAAAATTATGGTTGATTGGGGGAAGTTTGCGATATTCAGGTCTGTATGTTAATAATTACCCTAACCAAATCGATTGCTCATGTCAAGCACCAACCAACGATTTCTCGCCCTGGATGTTTTCCGGGGTATGACCATTTGTTTTATGATCATAGTAAACACCTCAGGGAGTGAACAGTTTTCATACGCCCCTCTGAAACATGCAGCCTGGCATGGGTTTACACCCACAGACCTCGTATTTCCGTCCTTCTTGTTTGCTGTGGGCAATGCAATGAGCTTTGTAATGGCAAAATGGGATTCATTGCGGCAGTCGCAGGTTCTTGCAAAAATTTTTAAGCGGAGTCTTCTCATTTTCCTGATTGGCTACCTCATGTATTGGTTTCCTTTTGTGGCAATCGGGAAAAACAGTCAGCTAATATTCGCTCCTATTTCACATACCAGGATTTTAGGTGTACTCCAAAGGATTGCTTTGGCTTACTGCCTTGCGTCACTTATGCTATATTACCTGAAACCAAGGGCTACCGTGATCATTGTGGTCCTGATCCTGCTTTTATACTGGCCGGTTTTGCTTTGGTTTGGTGATCCGGCAGATCCGCTGAGCCTGACAGGCAATGCAGGATTAAGACTGGATAAATGGCTGATGGGGGATGATCATTTATATCATGGTGAAGGAATGGCCTTTGACCCGGAAGGATGGCTTAGCACCTTACCTGCAATAGGAAATGTGGTGGGTGGGTATATCGCTGGAAAATATATACAGCAAAGAGGCAAGACCTATGAAGGATTAACCAAAATGCTGCTCGCGGGTTTTTGCCTGCTGGTTATTGGCTACTTCTGGGATTTGGGGTTCCCCATTAATAAAAAGCTGTGGACAAGTTCCTTTGTAGTTTACACGGTCGGGCTGGATTGTATCATTCTGTCCCTGGTCATTTACATTATAGATTTTCTTGGGAAAACCAGGTGGACCTCTTTTTTCCAGGTTTTTGGTAAAAACCCGCTGCCCATTTATATATTTTCAGAATTAGGAGTTATCCTTTTGTACATTTTCCATATAAATCAAAATGCGAATTTGTACAGCTGGACCTATACCAACATTTATCAACCCATTATCAATCCTTATTTTGGATCCCTTCTGTTCGCCATCAGCTGGATGTTGGTTTGTTGGTTAGTTGGCTGGATTTTGGATAAGAATAAAATCTATATCAGGGTGTAATCCGCTTAAAATTAAGTTTTGGTTATTCCTTTGCTCTCCGGCTGAATTTGCGTACCTTTGCGCCCCGAAAGCCGGTGAGAAAGAAAGCTATTGTGGCTGCCTTTGAGGCTAAAAGAGACTTTATGGAAATCAGAAACATAGCAATTATAGCCCACGTCGACCACGGTAAAACAACCCTGGTGGATAAGATACTGCATACCNNACATTATGGACAGCAACGACCTCGAGAAAGAAAGGGGTATTACCATTTTTAGTAAAAACGCAGCCGTTGAATATAAGGACGCCAAAATCAATGTTATAGACACTCCAGGCCACTCGGACTTTGGCGGGGAAGTGGAAAGGGTGCTGAAAATGGCAGATGGTGTTTTGCTGCTGGTAGATGCTTTTGAAGGCCCTATGCCTCAAACCCGTTTTGTATTGCAGAAAGCTTTACAATTAAACCTGCGCCCGATCGTGGTTATTAATAAGGTGGATAAACCCAATTGCCGCCCCGACGAAGTGCATGAAGCCGTTTTTGAATTATTCTTCAATTTGGATGCTAAGGAAGAGCAATTGGATTTCCCAACCTTTTACGGATCCGGAAAACATGGCTGGTTTAATACCAAAAACGAGCAATGCGCCGACATCACTCCTTTGCTGGACGGCATCCTGCAGTATGTACCTGCTCCCAAGGTAGCTGAAGGGCCCTTGCAAATGCAGATTACTTCCTTGGATTATTCTTCTTTTCTGGGAAGAATAGCCATTGGAAAAGTGGCAAGAGGGGTTATAGCGGAAGGCCAGCAAATTGCCCTGATGCAGGCAGATGGTGTAATCAAAAAATCTAAAGTAAAAGAGCTGTATACATTCATGGGAATGGGTAAGAAAAAAGCCACTGAAGTTATGGCCGGAGATATTTGTGCGGTGGTTGGCCTGGAGGATTTTAATATTGGTGATACGATTGCGGATTTTGAAAACCCGGAGGCCCTACCTGTGATCAGTGTGGATGAACCCACTATGAGCATGCTTTTCAGTATCAACAATTCACCTTTTTTTGGCAAGGAGGGAAAATTCGTTACCAGCCGCCACCTTAGGGACCGTCTGATGAAGGAAACTGAAAAAAACCTGGCCCTGCGGGTGGAAGATTCCGATAGTGCGGACAGTTTCCTGGTTTTTGGACGCGGCATTTTGCACCTTGGAATTCTGATAGAGACCATGCGCCGGGAAGGATTTGAATTGACAGTTGGTCAGCCAACTGTTTTAATAAAGGAAATTGATGGCAAGCGGAATGAGCCTTATGAAATATTGGTCGTTGATGTACCGGGAGAATACAGTGGTAAGGTGATCGATCTTGTGACGCAGCGCAAAGGTGAAATGCATGTAATGGAGACCAAGGGTGAAATGCAGCACCTCGAATTTGAAATCCCTTCCAGGGGATTGATCGGATTACGGAGCAATATGCTTACCAATACTGCAGGAGAAGCTGTAATGGCCCATAGATTTTTGGAATACAAACCATGGAAGGGCCCGATACCAGGCAGAAGCAATGGTGTCTTACTTTCAAAAAACCAGGAACGTACAACCGGTTATTCCATTGATAAATTGCAGGATCGGGGCACTTTCTTTGTGGATCCGGGAGAAGAAGTGTATACCGGGCAGATTATCGCTGAGCACATTAAGCCGGGAGACCTGATTGTTAACGCAACGGAACCCAAAAAATTAACCAACCACCGCGCGAGCGGCAGTGATGATGCCTCCCGCATTTCTCCAAAGACCTTGATGACGCTTGAGGAATGCATGGAATATATACAACAGGATGAGTGTATAGAGGTGACGCCAAAAAGCATCCGGATGCGAAAGGTGATCCTGAACGAAGATGACAGGAAGAGGGTTCAGAAAAAGATGGAAGCGGAAGTAGGATAAGAGAACTCGTTATATCTTTGCATAAAGAACTTCAAATGAAAAAGCGGGGACTGATACTGTTATTTACGATTCTGTGTTCGCTGTTTACCAGTCAACTTACCCATGCCCAATGTTCGATTTGCACAAAATCTGTCCAGCAATTGGGTGAAAAGCCTGCCAAGGCACTCAATGCCGGCATTCTCTATCTTGCCTTTACACCTCTGGCCATTTTCGGTTATATCGGTTACCGCTGGTGGAAGAGCAACCTCGAAGAAAACTAATGTTTAAGTATTCATCTAATTAGTTTTACATGATCGCCGACTTTCCCATTCAAAAAAAGAAAAGGTCCGGCGATGATAAGTTCCTGTTTTCAATTTTGATCCCCAGCTGGAATAATCTTGACTACCTGCGCCTTTGTGTTGAAAGCATTCGAAAAAATTCAAGCTATAAGCATCAGATTATTGTTCATATCAATGAAGGGAAAGATGGGACTCTCGAATGGGTGGCGTCCCAGCAGGACCTGGATTATACATATAGCACGGAAAACATCGGCATTTGTTATGCGCTCAATGGCTGCAGGGAACTGGTTGTCACTGACTACATAGTTTATCTGAACGATGACATGTACGTCTGTCCAGGCTGGGATACTGAAATAGACCGGGAAATCAAGAAAATCGGGCACAATCATTTTTTTCTTTCGGCCACAGTCATAGAACCCTTCCCCACCGGCAATCCCTGTGTGATGGTAAGGAACTACGGTACAGATCACACTAGCTTTCAGGAAGAAAAACTGCTGAATGAATTTTCTTCCCTGCCGATGCATGACTGGCAGGGATCGACCTGGCCTCCCAATATTGTGCATAGGGACGTATGGGACCTGGCGGGTGGCTATAGCATTGAGTTTTCTCCCGGATTTTACTCTGATCCTGATTTTTCGATGAAATTATGGATGATGAATATTCGGTTATTTAAAGGAGTTAGTAAGAGCAGGGTGTATCATTTTGGTGCAAAATCGACTTCGAGGGTGAAGAAAAATAAGGGTTATTACACTTTTATCGCCAAATGGGGGATGACTTCGAGCACATTGACTAGGTATTACTTACGGAGCGGAGCGGTCTATGAGGGGCTTTTGAAAACTCCGCAATTGACGATATGGTTACAGATTAAAAATTTCCTTAAGCAACTCGAAGCGGTTTTTCGCAAGGGGCGTTTACCAGGCAGCGACAAATTTATATAAATTAAAATTTTCCTTTTTCAACTCTTGCTGGATCTTTTCCCGCAGTTTATTTTTATTGATATCCTTCATTCTTTTGTGTAACAACAGCTGATAAGCTTTTTCTGTCAACAGAGCGCTTTTGCGTTCCGGACTGAGAGTGAAAGGATGTTGCTGAAGGATTTTTTCTATCAATTCGGGCAATCCCTTTTTTTGGGAGGCGATGGTTTGCATGACAGGAATTTCAATGGAATTCTTTTTGAAACCAGGTCCCGTCATTAACCTGAGGCTGTTGGCAAATTGATCAGCTCCCGGGCGGTCGGATTTGTTAACGACAAAGATATCGGCAATTTCAGCAAGACCAGCCTTCATGTTTTGAATCTCGTCCCCCGCTTCGGGGACAAGCACTACTATAGTGATGTCGGCCAGCCCAGCAATTTCAATTTCGCTTTGTCCAACGCCAACTGTTTCTATTATGATGTAATCAAAGGCAGAGACTTTCAATAAATCTGTTATCTCTATTATTTTTGGATGCAGGCCTCCCAGAGAACCCCTGGTGGCGAGTGACCGGATGAACACCCTGGGATGATTGTACCATTCACTCATTCTTACCCGGTCACCAAGCAAAGCACCCAAATGAAATTGGGAAGAAGGGTCCACGCATAAAACGCCTACTTTCTTTTCGTTCTCCGTGAAATTCCCGATCAGCAAATCTACCAGGGTGCTCTTACCTGCACCCGGAGGCCCGGTAATGCCAATGATCCCGGTTGGGTGATGGGCCGGTAATTCCTCCAGTAATTCTGAATAGCCCGGCACCTCATTTTCGACGAAAGAGATGCAGCGGGCCAACGACCTTGTATCCCCCTGCTGCATGGATTGTAGTAACAACTTCCGGCTATTCGTTGAATCTGGATTGACAATCATTCTAACGCCAAATGTAATTATTTTTGAGGTTACATTTGGCTTGCCGCGATTTGTAAAATTGCAACCGGAAGAATCCGAATATGATCAATTTCATTCCGATATTCCCCTTAGGCATCGTGGTATATCCAGGGGAAAGTCTTAACCTGCATATATTCGAACCCCGTTATAAACAGTTGATCAATGAATGTCATCTGGAAGGTAAGAACTTTGGGATACCATCGGTCTTCAAGAACAAACTGAATGAATTCGGGACACTTGTAAAGATCACGGAGCTCGTAGGGGTTACCGACAATGGTGAAATGGATATCAGGACATAGGGCCTGAGTGTTTTCCGGATACTCGAAGTGATCAAATCTGTTCCGGATAAATTGTACAGCGGCGCAATTGTCAATTATCCAGATAATATGGAAGACAAGGGTAAGCCTGAATTGATGCAAAAGGTGGTAAATGCCATCAGGGAATTACACCGGCTGTTAAATATCAGCAAAGATTTCAAAAAACCCGATGGAGCATTAACCTGCTATGATGTGGCGCATCATGCCGGTTTTTCCCTGGAGGAAGAATATGAACTGTTGGCTTTGTTCCGGGAAGAACAGCGTCAGGAATATCTAAAACGGCACCTGAGTAAAGTTCTTCCTGTGATGGCCGAAATGGAGACTTTGAAAGAAAAAGTGAAGCTGAATGGTCATTTCAAAAACTTATCTTCGTTCGAATTTGAAGAGTAAACAGCAGTCATGTCAATTACGCTTTGTTTCGATTTTGGCAATACCCGATTGAAATGCGCAGTATTTTCAGGAAAGGAATTACAGAAAGTAATCTTATTGGAAAATGAACCTGTGCAGGCCGTCCAGCAACTCCTCCGGAACCTGCATCCGCAAAAGTCGATTCTTTCATCCGTCATCGATCATGACCCGGAAATTGAAAATCTATTGAGGGAGCAAACACATTTCCATAAACTTGATCAGCATTCAAAAATTCCCGTTACGACTCCTGTAGGAAAGCCCGAAACAATCGGAGCCGACAGGCTGGCTTTGGTGGTTGGGGCCACAGGGCTTTTTCCCGGCAGGAATAATTTGGTGATCGGCCTTGGTTCGGCAGTAACCTATAATTTTATAAATAAATACAGTGAATTCATGGGAGGGGGAATTTCCCCAGGGATGGAGATGCGTTTCAAATCACTTCAAACTTTTACTGCCAAACTGCCGCTGGTCAAAGCCGACTGGAATTTTCCGCTGGTGGGATATGATACAAGAACAAATATATTAAGTGGCGTGGTGCTTGGCATGGCAAAGGAGATTGAAGGGATGATTGAGGAATATGAAAAAAAGTATGAAAATTTTAATGCGCTTTTAAGCGGAGGGGATGCCAGCCTTTTCGGACGCTTCCTGAAAAAAAAGATATTTACAGATCCGGATCTGATTTTTAAAGGCCTTTATTCGATCAGTGAATTCAATCAATAACCGAACGTCCATTTCGGTAACACCACGTAAATGAATAGACAACTTAGGAAATATTTTAATGGGATGGTATTCCTTCTGCTGAACGCTTTCCTAATATGCTCCTGTGAAAACAATGAGAAGGACCTTCCGGCTTTTCGGAAAAAGAAGCCATCCATAGGGGAAGGCCGGGATATTGTCAGCTACCTGAGCGAAAACTCGGTGATAAAGGCAAAACTAACTGCTCCTTATATGCTGCGCAACGAAGGTGACACTCCCTTTGTGGAATTCCCCAAAAGCCTGCATGTGGATTTCTATAATGACAGCCTGCAGGTCGAAAGCCTGATGGATGCATTGTACGGCAAATACAGGGAATCGGAAAACAAGGTTTTTTTAAGGGATAGTGTCGTGGTAAAAAATATTATCAAAGGCGATACTATGCATTGCAGGGAGTTGTGGTGGGACAAAAAAGCGCAGAGGTTCTATACGGACAAAGCTGTCCGGATTAATAAGAAAGGGGGTACGGTCATTTATGGTATCGGTGNNACTATTTTTCAGGTAACTGGTCCTTTGGCCGTGGAAGGAAAAATACTCCCAAAATAATTTTCTAAAAAAATAAATAAGTGTGCATGGAATACCGCAACCTGGGAAGATCGGGACTTCAACTGAGTGTATTATCATTTGGCAGCTGGGTTACTTTTCGCAAACAAATCGAAGATAGCAGCGCCGATGAATTGATGGGCATTGCATATGAAAATGGCATAAACTTTTTCGACAATGCCGAAATCTATTCTTTGGGAGAGAGTGAAAAATTGATGGGGAAGGTACTAAAAATGAAAAAATGGGATCGCAGCTCCTATGTTGTTTCATCAAAAGCTTATTTTGGATGGAGGGGTAAGGATAATAAACCCAATCAAACGGGCCTGAGCAGAAAACACCTGGTGGAGGCCTGTCACGAGGCCTTAACGCGTTTGCAGGTGGATTACCTGGATTTATATTTTTGTCACCGACCTGATAAAAAAACACCTGTGGAGGAAGTGGTCTGGACCATGAATAGCCTGATCCAGCAGGGAAAAATTTTCTACTGGGGGACAAGTGAATGGAGCGGCGTGGAAATCATGGAAGCCCACCGGATTGCGCAGCAATACTCCTTAATGGGTCCTACCATGGAGCAATCGCAGTACAATTTGTTCGAGCGAAATAAGCTTGAGAATGAATACCTGGAAATTTTCAGGAATACAGGATTGGGTACCACCATCTGGAGCCCACTGGCCTCCGGATTATTGACGGGTAAATACAATGAAGGGATTCCGGCCGGATCCAGGTTGGGATTAAGCGGATTTGAATGGTTGAAGGACAGGTGGCTGATGGAAGACAGAATAAAAAAAGTAAAAAAACTGAGTGCCTATGCAGACGAACTTGGCATCAGTACTGCATCACTTTCAATAGCATGGTGCCTGAAAAACCCTCATGTAACCACGGCTATTCTGGGAGCTAGCAGAAAGGAACAACTGCTGGACAATTTGAAGGCATTGGAAATTGGTCCCCTTTTGGACGCAGAAGTAATGGAACAGATTGAAAGGATCATGCAAACCAAACCAACAATCCTGCCTGAATACTAAGCCACGCAGGTGCTGATAGGTTGTCGCAGGTAAAAACGAAAAGTCCTGAATTTACTCAGGACTTTTCAATTT
Source organism: Chitinophagaceae bacterium (assembly GCA_003135585.1). GTDB lineage: Bacteria > Bacteroidota > Bacteroidia > Chitinophagales > Chitinophagaceae > Puia. The sequence continues at coordinate 10,454 of PLCH01000075.1, read as the reverse complement.
GTTTGTACATTACTTAACCAACATTTTCTTGGCCATCAATAGGTACAAATTTTACTTGCACTTCTTAGGATTGGATTTGCACGGATCTTGGATCTTAATTGCCAGTTTTGATCGATACCGGGTCCTGGTTTTGGTTGGTGTTTTTCTTAGGAACTGGAATTGGTTTTTCGGATATTTGGACCTGGATCTCTGTATCAATCATACTTAACCCTACAAACATACGATTGTATAAAAGCCTTACAAGAGCATAAATGCGGTATTTGGATATTTCATTTTTCAACCAAACTATCGTAAAAATACCAGGTTCATATTTGTATAATTCCCGGGGTTCTTTGGTAAAATCTTAAATTACTCTACTTTTAGTTCAATTATATATAAAACAATTATGCTTTTTCAGGAGAAAACAGTTCTGATAACAGGTGGGAGCAGGGGCATCGGAAAAGCAATTGCCATCAGACTTGCCAAAGAAGGAGCAAATATTGCCATTGCAAGCAAAACCGCTGAACCCAACCCAAAATTAGAGGGCACGATTTACACTGCGGCCGAAGAAATTGGGGCAGCAGGACCTGGAAAGGTATTGCCCTTGCAGGCTGATATCCGTTTTGAGGAAAGTATCAGGACCCTGGTTGACACTACGGTTCGGACCTTTGGAGGAATTGATATTTTGATAAACAACGCGAGTGCCATTAACCTGGCTTCCACCGAGCAAACGGAGCCGAAGCGGTTTGATCTGATGCACGGGATCAATGTGCGCGGAGCCTTTTTTATGAGCCACGCCTGCATCCCGTTTTTGAAAAAGGCCGCAAATCCTCATATTCTGAATTTATCGCCGCCTATTAACCTTGATCCCCATTGGTTTTCCAAACATCTTGCTTACACGATGAGCAAATATGGAATGAGCATGATTATATTGGGCCTTTCCGAAGAATTGAAGCCTTTCCGGATCGCGGCCAACGCCCTTTGGCCAAAAACTACGATTGCTACAGCGGCCGTCAAAAATTTATTAGGCGGGGATTTCCTGATGCAACGTAGCCGCATACCCGATATAGTTGCCGAAGCCGCATTTTATATTTTGCAAAAGCCGTCTTTTGAAACAACCGGAAACTTTTTTATTGATGAAGATGTCTTAAGAGAACAGGGGGTTACAGATTTTAGCAAATATGCGGTCAACCCTGATCAGAAATTGATGAGAGATCTTTTTTTGTAAAAAACGGGCCCGGGACTTATCTCCCCCTTCCGGCAATAATCAAAGCGGCGGCTGCCAAAGCGGTGTCCTTGATGAGATTGGTCAGGGGAAACCTCGCTGCCTGCGCGTCCGGCGCATTCAAGACGGAGGGCAGATGAACCGTAAATACCACCAGCAGCAAAAAAACCGCCAGTAATATTCCTGCAATACGCGTCTGTTTTCCTGTCAAAAAAGAGATTGCAGCTGCTATTAATGCCACACCCGTAAGATATACCCAAAATATACCACCTGGAATAAAGGAAGGAACCACGCTTGTAAAGCTCGCGCCGTTGAGGAAATGACTGACGCCAAAAAAGGCAATTACGAGGGCGTAGAGAATTATCCCTACACGAGAGAGCGTATTGTTATTCATAGCAATCGTTTTTGAGTCACCTAATTTAACTAATCTTTATGACTTTCCTTCAGATATATTTTTATTGTTCCGTCTGACTAACCGGTCCGGCTTCTGGGCGCATCTGAGGAAATAACAATACATCCTGGATGGAAGATTGGTTTGTCAGGAGCATGCAGATTCGATCTATTCCAAACCCTATACCTGCGCTGGGCGGCATTCCATATTCGAGCGCCCTTAAAAAGTCATAGTCAATAAACATTGCTTCATCGTCCCCCCTTTCCATTAACCTGGCCTGTTCTTCAAACCGTTCCCTTTGCTCCTGGGGATCATTTAACTCGGAATATGCGTTGGCAATTTCTTTTCCATTCACGATGAGCTCAAAACGCTCTACCAGTCCGGGTTTACGGCGGTGCCTTTTTGTAAGCGGAGACATTTCCACGGGATAATCAACTATAAAGGTGGGTTGAATAAACTGATCCTGGCATTTTTCACCAAATATCAGATCAATCAACTTACCCTTCCCCGCAGTGTCATCTACATGAAGATTCAATTCCCTGCATACCACTCGTAATTGCATTTCGTCCATTTGGCTAATGTCAATTCCTGAATATTCCTTAATGGCTTCGTACATGCCTATCCGCTTATAAGGGGATTTAAAATCTATTTCTTTTCCGTCGGCCCATAGTTTAGTGGTTCCGTTGGTGGCCACCGAGGCTGCTTCCAACAATTGTTCCGTAGTTTCCATCATCCAGAAATAATCTTTATACGCAACATAGAACTCCAGTACAGTAAATTCAGGATTGTGTGTTCTGTCCATTCCTTCATTGCGGAAGTTGCGGCTGAATTCGTATACCCAATCAAATCCGCCGACAATAAGTCTTTTTAGATAGAGTTCATTGGCAACCCGAAGATAGAAGGGGGTATCCAGCGCGTTATGATGAGTGATGAAGGGTCGGGCGGCAGCTCCGCCAGGAATGCTTTGCAACACAGGTGTATCCACTTCCAGGGCGCCTCTTTCGTTCAGGAAGTCCCGCATGGCATTGATCATTTTGGTTCGCTTGATAAAAGTTTCCTTCACCTGGGGATTAACAATAAGATCAGCGTAACGCTGGCGATACCGGAATTCCGGATCAGTAACCGCATCGAAAGTTTCGCCTTCTTTTTCTTTTACTACCGGTAATGGACGAAGAGATTTTGAACCCAGCGTAAACTTGCGCACGTGAACGGAGGTTTCGCCGGTTTTAGTAATGAAAACATACCCCTCGATACCAAGAATGTCCCCGATATCCAACAGGTGTTTCCAGACTTTATCGTATAAGATTTTGTCTTCGCCGGGACAAATTTCATCTCTCTTTATATAGAGCTGGATCCTGCCGGTGCTGTCCTGCAAAACCGCAAAAGAAGCTTTTCCCATATCGCGTATGCCCATGAGCCTTCCCGCAACGCAGACTTTTGCAAACGATTCTTTGTTTTCATCACCTTTAAAATTGGCTTTTATATAAGCTGCGTTGGTAGAAACAGGATATAAATCCGCAGGATAAGGATTTATCCCTAAATTATTTAATTCAGCTAATTTTTCTCTTCGGATAATTTCCTGTTCGGATAGGTGTTGACTCATGGCGAATTTTTGAAGGGACTGCAAAAGTAAAGAAGATAGGCCATATAGATCCATCAGTTCTGACTTTACAGGGTCAGTAATACCTGCCAGGCATCCTTCACCCTGCCGGCATTCAATAATTCTTTGGCATAAATATGCAATTCATTTTCCATCTCCTCGGGGCTGATGGAAAAGTATTGAATGATATTCTTCAGCCTTTCGTCCTGGAATGCCGGATCAATCGGGGGAATTTCTTTTGAATTCGCCAGCTGACCCAGGTTATTGCCGCTTAGAATTTTGCTGTTTCGGATCGGCCCGGGCAATGCATCGAAACCAATACCCAACAGTTCATTGGGCTTTTCAACCTGGAACAGATTGGTTTCATTTACTTTACAATACCAATTACCACCCAGTCTGGCCACCTGATGGAGCTTTAGCTGATCGATCGATCTTTTCTCGTCGAGGATATCCTCGCTGATATGCATATGCAATACTTCGCAGATCACTAAATTGCCGGCGCCTCCCTTTTCACCCAGGGACCTGACCTCGATCACTTTGCACTCCAGGTTAACCTTACTCTCCTTTACAAGCGGCGGCTTCACCACCAGAGCGGGTTCAGGTGTCAGCCCCGTTTTTACGAATTCGTTTACCTGTCTCGGGTATTCGCAACTGGAAAGGCTGGTTTGCTGTATCATGTCAAAGTCGACAATATTGATGACCACCTCCGGGACCTGCAAAACATTTTGCAAAGTATGTTTGGTAGTATTGTCCCTGATTCTTCTGGAAGGGGAGAAAATGACGATCGGCGGGGTGATTGAAAAAAGGTTGAAAAAGCTAAAGGGGCTTAGGTTGATGTTCCCTTCTTTATCAATCGTGCTTGCAAAACAAATAGGTCTTGGTCCTATGGCGTGTTGCAGGAAATTTTGCCTGTCGACGGCTGTGATCTTTTGTAAATCCAATATCATGATCCTGCCTTCATTTTTTCCTGAGTGCCATGATTGAAAAATTATCTTCCTCCTTTACAATGGAATTATCCAGAATTCCGATGGCCTCAATTTCCATTTCCACCTGATCGCCTTCCTTCAGCCATTGTTCTGTATACCCGGGATCATTTAATCTTCCCGTTCCATTCAATTCCAGTAAACATCCCGTACCAACGGTTCCACTTCCGATAATGTCTCCTGGAAACAAATCAGCGCCATAGGAAGCGCGTTCAATTATTTCCGCAAAAGTCCAATCCATGTCCGCCAGATTACCCTCACTCATTTTAATCCCATTTACGATGCATTTCATATGGAGATTCCAGTTCCTTCCTGTATGGCCTTCTTTGCAGGGAACTTCGAATGGCTGGAGTTCATCCAAAGTTACCAGGCAGGGACCGATTACAGTTGAGAAATCTTTGCCCTTGGCGGGGCCCAGGTTCAACAACATTTCTTCCATCTGAAGTCCCCTTGCGCTCATATCATTCAAGATCATTAACCCGCCTATATAATCCTCGGCGTCAGCTGCCCGGATATTTCTTCCCTGTTTACAGACCACGATGGCAGCTTCCAGCTCAAAATCCAATTTATCAAAATGATCCGGCATGCAAACTATCTTCCCCGGTCCCTGAATACTATGGTGATTGCTAAAATAGAAAACAGGAAACTGATCAAATTCTGCGATCATGGGAACCCCGCGGTTAAGTCTTGCGGCAGCAACGTGCTGGCGGAAGGCATAAGCATCGCGGCAGGAGGACGGAAAAGGAACAGGAGCCAAAACTGTTGCAGAGGAATAGGGAATTCCTTTATCCTGGGAAATATGGCCTTCTTTTACTGCCAGTTCCCCCAATTGGGCCATAACCAGGTAATCGGACCAATAGCTTAAGAACATATTCATATTATTAGGAAGATCAGGATGGACCCATTCCATGTCAAACAACAATCCCTCAACAAGTATGGCTAACTGATCGTGTTCATCTTTCAGATAGGAGACGAGCTTCATGGTTCAAAATGTTTAAAAGGTATTATCCAGCAACTTGGAAATGTAAATGTATCATCAGAACCTTAGAAAAAGTTAAATGCTTTTGATAAATTCATGAAAAAATGTGACCGGTCATATGAAGCAAATTGCAGCCCTCCTTTTAATGATAATATTCACCGCTGCCGATGCGCAAACAAAAACGGATGAATTCCTTAAGGATCTCATATGGAAGCATGCTTCTGCCAGGTTAAGAAACGTCCTGCAGCATCCGGATTCTTTTAATTATCAGCTTATTTACACACGCATTGACCGGGATAAAAATAACCGGCCGCATTTTAGAAACTTTATTACAATGTCAACCGCGATGTTTATTTCAATCCTGCTTCAACAGTAAAAATGCCATTGGCATTTTTGGCCCTTGAGAAATTGAACGGGCTTAAAAGTTATGGCATTAATAAATATACAGCCATGTTAACGGACAGTTCCTGTTTCAAACAGACGGCTGTACTCCAGGATAGCAGTTCTTCTGATAAATTGCCTTGCGTTGCACAATATATCAGGAAGATATTTCTGGTTAGTGACAACGATGCCTATAACCGGTTGTATGAATTCCTAGGGCAATAATCGATCAACGGGCGCTTATCGGAAATGGGCTATAAGGATATCCGCATCACCCGCCGGTTCTTACCCATGAGCGAAGAAGAGAACCGTCATACGAATGCCGTCCGGTTTGTTGAAAAAGAAAAATTATTGCTTTACCAGCCTCCTGCTCTGAGCACCCGGTCTTTTGATTTCCATAAAAACATACTCATAGGGAATGCCCATTATGATTTTAAGGATTCTTTGATCCATTCACCCATGGACTTTACCAGGCATAACAATATACCTCTTGAAGACCTTCAAGTTATCCTCCAATCGGTCATGTTTCCCGAATCGGTTCCTAAAAGACAAAGGTTCAGGCTGAGCCCCGAGGATTACCGTTTCCTCTACCATTATATGTCCGAATATCCATCCGAAAGCAAATTTCCTCATTACGATACAAGCGAATATTTCAACAGCTATACCAAGTTTTTTATGTTTAAGGCAGGCAAAACACCTATTCCCACATTTATCCGGATATTTAACAAACCCGGATGGTCATATGGCTTTCTTAGCGATGTAGCATATATTGCTGACTTTAAGAATAAGGTTGAGTTCATGGTAAGCGCGGTAATTTATGTAAACCGGGACGGAATCCTAAATGATGACAAATATGAGTACGATGAGACAGGATATCCTTACTTTCAGGAACTGGGGAATATTTTATACAGGCATGAAAGGGTAAGAAAGAGAAAATTCAAGCCCGATATACGAAAATTCCAGTTGAGATACGATTGATTTATTCCGAAATTTTACAGTTATTTGTATTTTTATGGCCAATTCAGAGGTAATGAAATTTGATAAGATACATAATAAGGGACAGGCCCAGTTATTCAGGAACTATTACCTGGAAATGCTGACCAAAACACATCCGCTGGTGATCTGGGGGCTCTACCTCCCGATGATGGTTTATTTCTTATACCTAAGCAATAACAAATTCGATTTTGGGGTAATCGAACTGGTGCTGATTTTTTTTGCAGGTATGCTTTTCTGGACTTTTTTCGAGTATATCATGCACCGCTTTGCATTTCATTGGGTGGCCGAAAGCGAGCGTGCTAAGAAATTTGTCTATATCATGCATGGCAACCATCACCATTTTCCAAGGGACAAGGAAAGATTGTTTATGCCACCCGTCCCGAGCCTGATCCTGGCATCGATTATTTTTTCGCTGATGTTTCTATTGATTGGCAGGTATGCGTTCATGTTTTTCCCAGGATTTATCCTTGGGTATCTTCTTTATGGAAGCATGCATTTTGCAATCCATGCCTGGAATCCCCCATTCAAATGGATGAAACCTTTGTGGAGAAATCATCATCTGCATCATTATAAGGATGACCACAAAGGTTTTGGAGTAAGCACCACGATATGGGACAGGGTCTTCGGCACCATGTTCGACCTTAAAAAGGAACAAGAAGATAAGGAGAAGGTGAAAGATCTTATGTACTGAGCGGCTCACCATTTCTCTGCATCCGATCCACTGTCTTTTGCCTTGAAATCCCTGCGGGTTTGATTTTTTTGCAGTTGCCTTTCAACAATCAGGTTTGCAATGATCTTTCCTGCGTCCTCACCGGGGTTTTCCCTGAGCAAATTTTGCAGCCTGGATTCATTCACATCTATTCTATACAGAAGATTTACCAACTGGTTGAAATTATTCTGGATAAGGTAATTAATGTATTGGGCTATCTTTTCCTGCATTTCATTTAGCGATAGATTTTCGGCGAACTCAAATGCCAGTTCATTTTGACAATAAGTTTTCAATAATTCGAATTCTTCCATAAAGGATTTGCTTGAATTAATTTAAAAAATCAAAAATGCTCAAGGGCTCCCAATCCGAATAATGCAAAATCATATTTAACGGGATCCTTTTCATCAAACCTGCGCAATTGCCCCGTTAGATCTACAGCAGTCTGCCAGTCTGTTTGTTTGCGGGTCACCATGCCAAACCTTCTTGCAACCCTGGCTACATGCAGATCGACCGGGCAGATTAATTGAGACGGAGAAATTTGTTGCCAGATGCCAAAATCAATATTTTTTTCATCTTTTCGGACCATCCACCTAAGGAACATATTCAATCGCTTACAGGTTGAGTTTTTTTCAGGGGAGGCAATATGTTTATGGGTTCGAAGAGGTGTATCATCCAGGGAAAAAAAGTAATGATAAAATCCTGATAACCCCGCCTCCACCTGCGATCCTGCCTCGGGAATTCTATCCTGAGAATTTCGTACGGATCGCTGAACGCCGAAATCGTATTTAAGAAATGCCGCTTCTAACGATTCATGGCGCTTATAATGAAATTTCAAAAACGAAATGAAATATAAAAGATCGGTGGTATTGAAGGTTCTGTGTTTAAACCCGGTCAGTTTTTTCAGATCTCTCTCGCGATGGTCCCTGATAAATTGAAAAGGGGCATTATCCATCAGCTGCATCAATTCCTTAGCTTTTTGGATGATGGTTTTGCGATTACCCCAGGAGAAAATCGCCGCAAAGAAACCTGCAATTTCAATATCCTGTTTTCTTTTGAATTGGTGGGGAACACAGATGGGATCGTTTTCAATGAATGAAGGCTGATAGAATTCATCCATCTTCCTGTTCAAAAAATCCTCCAAGGCATGAATGTCTTTTTGCATAGATCGCATTTGTTCAGTCAATCGCCTGTTTGAGATCTTCGACGAGATCTTCTGAATCTTCAATACCAACACTTAGTCTGATCAGGGAATCGCTTAGACCGTTTCTCATTCTTTCTTCCCTAGGAATGGAAGCGTGAGTCATGGTTGCCGGATGGTTGATAAGAGATTCCACACCTCCCAAACTCTCCGCCAGGGCAAAAATTTTAGTGGATGTCAGGACCTTCATTGCGGCCTCCATGCTTGTGTCAGATAAGGTAAAGCTCAGCATGCCACCAAAACCCCGCATTTGTTTTTTTGCAATCGCGTGAGACGGATGGTCTTCAAACCCGCACCAGAAAACTTTGCCAACTTTTGGATGGGTCCTTAAAAAATGGGCTATTTTCTCGCCGTTCTCGCAATGCCTTTCCATGCGTACATGCAATGTTTTGATACCCCGTAGGACAAGGAAACAATCCATTGGCCCCGGTACGGCGCCGGAACTCTTTTGAATAAAATATAATTTTTCCCGCAGGTCAACATCATTAATAATCAGACAGCCATGGATGGTATCACTATGACCACCGAGGTATTTTGTTGCGGAATGTAAAACGATATCAGCTCCCAGGTCTAATGGATTCTGCAGGTAGGGAGAGGCAAATGTATTGTCAACGCATACCAGCGCTTTATTTTGCCTGGCAATTGCTGCGACAGCTGCAATATCAACAATATTCATCAGAGGATTGGTAGGAGTTTCTGCCCAGATTAACCGGGTATTCCTGTTTACATGGGATTGGACATTTTTAGTATCCTGCATATCCACGAAATGGAAAATGATGCCAAATTTTTCAAACAGCTTGGTAAATAAACGATAGGTACCGCCGTACATATCATTGCCTGCTATCACCTCGTCGCCTGGCTGCAGCAATTTGATCACCGCATCGGTGGCGGCCACCCCGCTGCTGAAACACAAGCCGTATTTTCCGTTCTCAATGGCTGCCACAGCTTCTTCCAGGGCCTTGCGGGTAGGGTTTTGTGATCTTGCATATTCATATCCTTTATTCTTCCCGGGAGCAGCCTGAACATAGGTGGAGGTTTGGTAGATAGGGGTCATAATAGCACCGGTGGACGGATCCGGTTCTGCGCCTGAATGAATCAATTTCGTAGCAAATTTCATTTATACATGATTGAATGAATTGCAAAGATGAGAAATTGAATCTGCTTTCTTTTACGAAATTATTCGTTGACCATTTTCCGTATTTCCAGTTTAACAAAAACTTAACCGCGGGATCATACTTTCATGCAACATGGCTTGGTCCGTCAATTGTATTGCTTCATACCCGTTTTATCCGTCTTAAGTTGCAGCAGCGGAACTTTATTTTTTTTTACCTGAAAATATTTTTTACCTGTCATATAGATTCGCTTGACTTCGGATTTCATACGGTATAAGTTTGTTTCATCAAATGTAATTTTTTACAAAAAAAAAGCATAGTCATGAAAAAAAACCTCATCATCTCGATTTGCCTACTGGCCTTTTGCACNNGCTTATGGTAGTACCGTGAATGAAAAAGTACTAAAATCCTTTAAAGAAACATTCCCTCATGCAGAGCAGGTCAATTGGCAGGAGTTCAGTGAGAATTATATTGTAAATTTTATGGAAGGGGATATCCGTACAAGGATCAACTACGACAAGGAGGGTAACTTCGTCAGTGCAACGAGGTATTATTTTGAACAAAATCTGCCAGTGAATATTCTCTGCAAATTAAAGAAAAGATATCCGGGACAAAAAGTTTTCGGCGTAACTGAAGTGGAAACTGAATCCAGCACAGAATACTACATTAAACTGGAAGATGCCACGAACTTTACCACTGTCAAGTCCGACATTGCAAGCAATTTTGAAGAGACAGAAAAATACAAGAAGATGTAAATTATTTCCCTTTGAGAAAGTTCGCTGCCACCAGGTGGCGCCAATCATAATTATCGGCCGCATGCGCATCCTGCGGCTGAATTTTTTTTGCCAGCACACGGGAATGTAAAATACCTTTTTCCACCAGGGTCTTTCTGGCTTCTTGC
>PLCH01000338.1 GCA_003135585.1 Chitinophagaceae bacterium | reverse complement strand
AGACCCAACGGTCAGTGTCGAGGTTTCCCAGGAATTAAAACAAACCATTATCCATTGTATGGGTGAGTTGCATCTTTCAGTGATAAAATGGAAGCTTGAACACATTTCAAAAAACCTCAGCGTAAAATTTACCAAGCCCCGGATTCCCTACAGGGAAACAATCCGAAAATCGGTTCAAACCAGCCATCGACATAAAAAACAATCCGGAGGAGCGGGACAGTTTGGAGAAGTATTCATGCAGGTTGAACCCTGGCACGAAGGAATGGCGGATCCAAAGGGTTTCTCTGTGCGAGGACGGGATGAATACAAATTAACCTGGGGAGGCAAACTGGTGTTTCTCAATTGTATCGTCGGCGGGGCGATCGATGTGCGATTTCTGCCTTCGATCCTAAAAGGTGTCATGGAGAAAATGCACGTGGGACCATTAACCGGATCTTATGTCAGGGATGTACGTGTGAGTGTCTATGATGGTAAAATGCACCCGGTTGATTCGAATGATATTTCCTTCAAGATTGCGGGACTCATGGCTTTCAAACAGGCCTTCCAGCAAGCCGATCCACAGATCCTGGAACCAATATACACTGTTACCGTCCTGTGTCCGGATGATTTGACTGGAAATATTATTGGGGACCTTCAAACCCGGCGCACCATCATGGAAGGAATGGATACCGAAGGACATTTCACCAAAATAATCGCCCGCGTTCCATTGGCAGAAATGTATGACTATTCCTCTTCCCTTCGTTCGATTACCCAGGGCCGTGCTAAATTCAAAATGCAGTTTTACGAATATACTCCCGTCCCCTTCGAAATACAGCGGAAGTTGATCGATGAATACCACAAGATGGCAATNNTCTGTCAATTGATCTGTCATGGATGTAAAAATCGGAGCGGACTGGAAAGAAATACTGAAGCAGGAGTTTCCCAAATCATATTTTTTACAGATAGTACAATTTCTAAAAACCGAAAAACTCGCTGGAAAGATCATCTACCCGGTGGGCGGCCTTATCTTCAACGCATTTAATACAACCGCTTTTGAAAAAGTAAAAGTGGTGCTGATCGGGCAAGATCCCTATCACGGTCCCGGGCAGGCACATGGATTGAGTTTTTCTGTTCCGGACGGAATTCCGCCACCCCCCTCCCTTCTTAATATTTTCAAAGAATTGCAATCCGATATTGGCTTGACAATTCCAAGGAGAGGTAATTTGACAGGCTGGGCTGAGCAAGGGGTATTGTTGCTTAATTCCTCTTTAACCGTGAGGGCTAACGAACCCATGAGTCATTCGACCCTCGGATGGAACAGGTTCACTGATTCAGTAATCACCAAAATCTCAGAACAAAAGGAAAATGTGGTGTTTTTATTATGGGGAAAATTTGCCCAGGAAAAACAACCCCTGATTGATGAAACCAAGCATCTCGTATTGAAGGCTGCGCATCCCTCACCGTTCTCGGTCGATAAAGGTTTTTTTGGCAGCCGGCCTTTTTCGAAAACAAATGAATATTTAATTAAAAATGGAATCGATCCAATAGACTGGAAGCTTTGAAAAATACATCACCATCATGAATATATTCAAAGAATTATTCGGACGACTATGCGTAGTTTGGGCAGCCCTTCTTTTCACCGCCACCATGATGATATTTTTTGTACCATTTTTTTTATTTTGTTATTTCCGCCCGGAACCGCAGAAAACAAACCGCTTTATCCTTTATTCCCGGGTATGGATGAATATATTTTTAATATTGATTGGATGCCCCCTGAAGGTAAAAGGCCGGGAAAATTTTGCAGCCGGTGAAACCTATATTGTGCTATGCAATCACAATACTATTATCGATGTTCCGGCATCTTCGACGGGTATTCCCGGGGGGAATAAGACAATTGCCAAAATAGAAATGGCAAAGATTCCATTGTTTGGCTTATTGTACAAAACCGGATCCGTGCTCGTGGACAGGAAAAGCGAGGCAAGCCGCAGGGAAAGCCTTGGAAAAATGAAGGANNTGCCTGGGTCTGCACATGTGCATTTACCCGGAGGGAACACGCAATAAATCGAACCAACCCCTGAAATCCTTTCATGACGGAGGATTCAAATTGGCAATTGACACGAAAAAATCAATTATACCTGGTGTAATTTTTAACACAAAAAAAGTCCTGCCGCCCGATAAATCCTTTTTTCTTTGGCCACATTCAATCGCTGTTCATTTCCTGGAGCCCATTATTATCCAACCAACCGATACCGTTGAAAGTTTGAAAAACAAAGTATTTGAAACAATGAAAAATTATTACACAACCAACCAAAAGTAAATTCTCAATCTGTAAAAGTCCGGGTTCGGTTGATTTTAAGATCGCGCAATATTCCCGATTTGGGGTTCAGTGTAATATTGAAGGAACGATACAGCCCTATTGGCGTAACGTTTATCGACATCTGCCAGCAATGAAGATTCCTGGACAAATACATCGTGAGGGATTGTATCTTCGAATTTTTGACGTCGTAGTAAGAACTCAGGCCTACTTTCCATTCCTGTGTTAAATTGAAATCCCCGTTCCAGTTAAGCGAGGAATTGAAAATTGTATTGAATCCGCTGTAATCCGTCCGGAAAACTTTACTAAAGCTCAATGAAAAAGAAACGTTCAAGGACCATGCTATATTAAAATCTGCAAACTGGGCCGGGTTATTTCTGATATATTCCAATTCAGACTGCTGTTCTTCCATAGTCATGGGAAGTTGATTCTGTTGATCCTGAAACTGCTTATTGGCTTCAGCTTTTTTGGCATCCTTGGGTTTGCTTTGAAACCTGGTTGAAATCGCAAGATTGCCGGTTGTGATTGAGCCCAGTGAAAATTTATGGCCCGGATTGTTCCATGCATAAATATTTTTTGCGTTGCCGGCCGTATCCGTTACATAAGGATTAAGGGTGGCCCCGCCTGTTATGTTGATACTTCCGAGTGTACTCCTTAAATATATACTGATGGGCGATAATTTAAATGAATCAGCCAGGTAATTGTAACTTCCGTTGAAACCAAATCCATCAATCAGTTTGACTTTTTTTATGCCGGATTCACTGGTATCTGTTTTTGACCTCAGTTTTATTTCAAGATTGTTATCAAGGCCAAAAGAAAGCCCTCCGAAGCGTCCCTCGGAAAATGGTCCAAAAGAGCTCCCTTCGAAAACTGACAATCTTCGAAATAGACTATCTCCTACCTGCACGGTGCGATAGTAC
>PLCH01000648.1 GCA_003135585.1 Chitinophagaceae bacterium | reverse complement strand
CTTCTACACCAACCTTTGCACAATTGCACCCTGATGCATTGGGCAATTACCCCAATAATCCTTTTGCAGCATCTAACCCTTTGCAAACAATTGCACTGATGCGAAATAATGAATCAGTAAACCGTTTCATATTTGGTACAAATCTGGAGGCGATATTGCAAAAAAGCAACTCCAGCAATACAAGATTTATCGGAAGAGGAGGATTTGATTTTTATAATTTGGAAACGAATGCACTTTTTCCCAGCACTCTTCAATTTCAGGCAGTAAATAAAGGGACTTCTATATTGGGGTTCACCAAAAATCTAAATACCAATTATATTCTTTCACTGGTAAATACATTAACACCTTCTGATAAACTGTCGCTAACTACTTCAGCGGGATTGACGCAAGAAACAGGGGACTATAATAATTTATTGAATGTTGCGACGCAGGTAATTTCAGGACAAAGCAATGTTGATCAGGCTGGAGCTTTAAACGCTACGCAATTAAGAACCAAATATCAGAACGAAGGAATTTTTTTACAGGAAGAAGCAAACATTAATGATGTTATTACACTGACTGGTGGTGTGCGCTTTGACAGATCTTCCAACAATGGCGATATCGCCAAATATTATACCTATCCAAAAGCGGGGATTTCATGGAACCTTACCCACATGGATTTTATGAAAGGAGATTTTTTTGATAATCTAAAATTGCGCGCTGCCTACGGACAGGCAAATAATGTTCCAGCGTACGGAAGCAAATTCACTTCATTGACTACTTCAAATATTGCAGGTTTTCCAGGATTAATTGTAAATACACAGGAAGGCCACGCAAATATTAAACCAGAGAGACAAGCGGAGTTTGAAACAGGCCTTGATTTCAGTATTTTGAAAGGAAGGCTTGGGTTTATTCTTACATACTATAATAAAACCATAAATGACTTTTTGATGTTGCAGAGCCTGGCCGCTTCATCAGGTTTTTCAAACAAATGGGTAAATGCCGGTAATCTCCGCAACCGTGGATGGGAATTGGGATTGAACGCAAGACCGGTTCAATCAAGGTTGATTACATGGAATACAACAGTTAACTTCTGGCTCAATAGATCGCTGGTAACTAAATTAACTATACCACCAACGCCTCAGGGTTCATTTGGGTATGTACTCGGTTCTTTCCAGATACAAGAAGGAAAATCTGCAACACAGATACTGGGACTCAACGGGGCAGGAGTTGGTAAACTCGGTGATGCGGAGCCAACATTCCAAATGAACACCTACAATGAAATTACTTTTTTTAGCAAACTAAGTCTTCGATTTTTGTTGCATTGGAAAAAAGGCGGCCAAAACGTAAACCTGACCAGCCTTGAAAATGATTTTGGTGGCACAAGTGCAGATTATGATAAGGTTACCAATAAAGCAGGCCTTCCGGATGGGTTTTACAGGATCACCCAGGTTGGCGTGAGTGCCCAGGAATTTGTTCAGACTTCCAGTTACCTGCGTTTGCGGGAGATTGGCCTATATTATTCAATTACAAACCTCCCGATTAGTCTTATAAAAGGAGCGAGGATTGGCGTTTCGCTCAACAACTTTCTAACCATCACAAAGTACAAAGCATATGATCCGGAAGTATCAAATTTTGGTACAGGGTTTTCGAGTGGGGTAGACGTTGATCCTTATCCTGCAACCAAACGGGCTGACTTGCATATTTCAATTGATTTCTAAAAACAAAAATGAACATTATGAAAAAATATATAACGATTTATGCTGTGCTTTTGGGCATTTGTTTAGTTTTTTCTTCATGTAAAAAAGATTACGGCAACCTCAACAATGCAACGGTGGAAGATTTTTTGACCAATGCCAGCAAGGCTGAATTAAATAATCTTGTAAGTGGAACAGAATCTGGAATGCGAAACTTCCTTGCACTTTACCTGGATGATATAGGCACTATTGGAAGGGAACTATATCATTTCTCTACTTCAGAGCCCAGATATGTTACCGATTTATTGGGTGCCAATAATGCTACGTTGAGCAACAGTAATTTTTACATTGTCAACCCCTGGGCGGCACGGTACAGGGTAGTAAAAAATTGCAATATTCTCATCCAGGCTGCTGCTAACTCAAAGCTCATAACAGATGGACAAAGGAGCGGTTACCTTGGTTTTGCAAGAACTATTAAAGCGTATCAGCTTTTAATGAATCTTAATCTTACTGATTCAAATGGAATCAGAGTGAACGTAGAAAACCCTGATAACCTGGGTTCTTTTGTAAATTATAATGCGGCCTTAGCTGCAATCTCCTCTTTACTGGACTCAGCGCAGAATGATTTCAGTAATGCATCAATTGATTTTAAATTGGCTGGTTTTTCGGGGTTTAATGATGCTCCAGGCCTCACCAAATTCAACCGTGCACTTGCAGCTAGAGTAGATGTGTACCAGCAAAATTGGGATGGAGCATTAACGGCATTGACTGGATCATTTTTTGGGCTCAATAACGATCTGTCCATGGGCATATACCATGTGTTTAGTAGCGGCTCAGGAGACCAGTTGAATACCTTTTTCATCCCGCAAAATCAAACGGGTGAAATACGCGTGGCTCATCCCTCGTATGCTACAGATATTGAAGCGAATGACAATAGGATTAACAAAGCTACCCTTCGTAGCGCACCTGCATCTCTTAATGGCCTCACCAGCGACCGAGATATTTGGGTCTATACCTCTAGCACAGCATCAGTTCCTATAATCAGGAACGAAGAATTAATATTGATTTATGCAGAAGCGAATATTCAAAAGAATGATTTGGTAGATGCGGTAACGGCACTGAATACAATCAGGAATGCACATAATCTGCCTAATTATAGTGGTATCTTATCACAGCCTGCTCTAATATCTGAAATGCTGAACCAAAGAAGGTATTCATTATTTTGTGAAGGCCATTGGTGGATTGATATGCGCAGGTATAACCTTCTAGGCAAACTTCCTCTCGATAGAGTGGGTGATGATGTCTGGACAGAATTCCCATTGCCGGTTACAGAACAATAATAAAGATGGATCAATAGAAAACGTAGTAGTCTTTATAAAGTTTATCCATTTCCGAGAGGTTTAAACAAACCAAGAAGACCGTCCCGAAAAAAAGACGGTCTTTTTTAAATTTACAGGGCTAAATTAAAGGCTAACCTAAATAAACTTGTCTCGTAATTTTTTCATATCCTCACTAATTTTATTATCTAAATTCCTTGCATAATTTTGCGTGGTTTTCAAATTACCATGCCCTAACATTTTGGATACTGTTTCCATCGGCACACCATTGCTTAAAGTAATAGTGTCGCAAAAGTATGCCTGGCGATATGGTAAGTAAGGTTTTAATTAATACCGAATAAATCAGCTATTTCTTTTAAATAGGCATTCATTTCCTGATTGCCTAAAACACGCAATACGCGGTTTTCCAGTACGCAATGAGAATGGTTTGCATCGCGATCAATCATATTCAAAGGCACAGACAATAGGAGNNAAGCATTATTTCGGAACGCTTCAATTTTTTTACATCGGCATAAGCTAAAGCAGAAAAGCAACTAAACAAAAATAAATTCTTTACAATTATTAACCTTGCTGACTGGAATTTTTTAGCAATCAATGCTTGTAATTCAATTTCAGTAAGCGCTGTTCTTTGTACTTCTTTGATGCCACCCACAATGGCCTACCTGGAATCAATAACCAGTAACTTGTGATATAGCCTTCGCGTGAAATAATAATACTTACTTCTGAATAGCGACTCAAAGAAACGAAAATGAATACCTGCTTCTTTTAGTTCATTTAAATAGGGCAGCGTTATTTCCTGGGATGCATATCCCTCCACTAATATATATACCTGTAGATTTCGCGTGGAAGCGAGATTGAGCNNTTGGTCCCCTGCCGCCCTGTTTCATTGTCATCAGAAATATATGTTTGCAGACGAATACTTTCCTTTTCCTTTTCTACCAGCCGAAGCAATAAATCAAAATAAGCCTTCCCCCCTGATGAGTTTCACATTGTTGCAGGCGGTATAACCTGAAAGATTTCCAGTTGATTTAGCCGTAAACACATTTATGACTTTCTGCTACCAGCAGACCAAGTGCGACATACATTTAAACATGTTCCAAGGCCTTCAATAAGGACATTTTCACCTCTGCGGCAAAAGTTTTCAGGTTCAGATCCTCTAATTTTCGCATCATTTCTTCCGGATTTACGACAGAAATTTCCACTTCTCCGCTATCGTGTTCCTGCACCACAACATTACAGGGAAGAAAAATGCCCAATTTGTCTTCTTCCAGTAATCTTTCATAGGCGTATCTGGGATTACATACACCGAGAATAGTATAATTCCTAAAATCAACATTTATTTTTTTCTTGAGTACTTCCTTCATGTCAATAGCGGTTACAATACCAAAGCCTTGCTTCTTCAATTCTTGAGTTATTTTATCGNNGTATACTCTTTTGCTGAAATGATATTCCATAATTAATTAGGTGATGTATCGGTAAAAATATATCCGTTGCCTCTTTGGGCAAATGATAACAGTCACCCAGCCAGATGATAACGCTCATCATATAAGATTTTAATAGAAAGATTTTTTGAAATTCAGTTCAAATCATCTTATTACCTGATCCAAATCATTTTTGGGTCAAGGCGATGAAAATAAATTTATATATTCATAAATCAACAAACCTATAAGATGACAGATATCAGGCATATAAGCGACAAACGCGACAAAAAAGTCCTTTTTGACATTCAGTTAAACTGGTTGGGAGGGCAAAGAGGGATTCTTTTGGCAAATGACGTCGGAGATACGTTAAGAGTGGCTCTACCACAGTCATTTGGCGGAACAGGAGATGAATGGAGACCGGAATGAAATCAAAGCGCCAATATTTTATCGCCCACATCTGAATGTCCCGGGTTTAGAAATATTTTCAAATCCTTGATTACAATCATTTACGAGCGTGATTTTCATCAAATTTTTTGCATTTTGCCTTTGATAACTTCGAAATATGAAACAAATTGCGATGAACGCCATTTTATCGGAAAAGGACCAGGAATTGAATGACGCAACTTATATGCCAGCCGTTTCCATTATTCTGCCATTTGAACCAAAAATGTCATTGAAATCGGAAGTGGAACATAGATTGNNAGAGTTGATGTTTAATTATCCGCCCGAAAAAGCAATGCCTGTCATTAATAAATTACTGCAAGTTATCCGTGGGCTCAATTTCAATACACACCAAAAAAGCATTGCTATTTTTGTATCACCATTGATTGAAAGAATTTTTTACTTGGATAGTGCGGTTGAAGAAAAGATTGCCGTTGATGAATCATTTGAAATTCGGGACCTGATATACAGCAAAAAGCAAAATACACAATATCTGATTTTACTTTTAAGCAGCGAATCTTCTAAAATGTACCTGGGTAATTGTTCCAGCTTTGCGCTCATAAAATCAAATACGCCTCAGAATGTTTATACCTATGAAAGGGATATGCCGGAAAAGGCAACTCATTTCTCGGACCAGCATAAACATAAAGAAACTCTGACTCATAAATTTGTTCATCATATGGATGAGGGGCTTTCTTTAATCCTCAACGCTTATCCATTACCTCTTTTTGTATTAGGGCCCGAAAAGGTGATTGGGCACTTCAAGAAAATCACAAAAAATATGAAGAGTATAGTCGAATATATCTATGGCAACTTCGACAATTCTACCGAACCCGAAATCCAGCACATCATGAAGCCCTATTTTGCTGATTGGAAGAAAATAAAACAACAGCACACCCTCCAAAAAATGACTACCGCGATGAGCGAAAACAAATTAGTCCATGGTATCAATAAAGTATGGGCGGAAGCGACACACAAAAATGGGCAGTTACTAATAGTTGAAAAGGGCTTTCTGTATCCCGCCCATCCCGGCGTGCAAGCAGATATTATTTATAAAGTAGATCTGAGTTCGATTCATCCCTTCTATATTAAAGATGCCGTTGATGATGTTATTGAAAAAATATTGAAAAGCGGTGGAGACGTGGAAGTCGTTGACAATGGCGCCTTGAAGGGCTTGGAAGGTATCGCATTGATTCAATACCGAAGTACGTTTCAAGAAGAAAGAGTGCATTTCATGTGAACCCTTTAATGCAAGGCTGAATGCTCGGTTTCATTCGCCTGGTGAAATCATCATGATTGATCCCGACGATAGGCGCTTGGCTGTTTCAAAAAAATAGGGGTTATTTAAACAAATAATAATAGCAGGGAAATGTAGTTGAAGTAGTCAAACAACAGATAAGAAAAAGATACTTGGACGCGGCGATCGAAGCTGTGGGTATCCCAGCTTCATTTCCTGGATCATCAACAGGAATCTTTATGAGTTCAGAATATTACGATTGCCACTCGTTTGGTAAATATAGTCAGCACATCGATGCTGCTAATGACCATTCAATCTAAAAAACTCAACTGCCAACAACTGATCCCCTTCATTTAATGGATATCAACCTGATAAAGATCATGAATTTGCCTGATACTAATCTTAAATTCCGTTGTGTTTTAAGAATAAATTGCAACAATAACTCAAACACTACAATTATGAAGACTGTATTCAATATCGGGCGAGTTGGTGGTATACCGATTTCCTTTCACTGGACTTTTTTATTAGTTTTAATGTGGATAGTTCTTGTAAATTTTCTGGAAGTTTTCCAAATCGAAGGGCTATTATGGAGTATATTGCTTCTCCTTTCATTATTTGCTTCTATCCTGGCTCATGAATTTGGACATGCTCTTGTTGCTAAATATTTCGGCATCAAGGCATCCGGCATTATTTTATTACCCATAGGCGAGGTGGCAAATATTCCCGGCCTTACGAAGAAGCCAGGGAAGGAAATATTAATCACCCTTGCAGGGCCTGCTGTAAACCTGATTATTGCTGCTTTATTGTTGATATTTATTCGTCCATATTCTGCATATTGGGGTGGACCCGAGAACTTTGGAGCTGTCAATGGTGGAAATTTTTTATTCCAATTACAGGTTATCAACTTTTCTTTAGGCATATTTAACTTAATACCAGCTTTTCCAATGGATGGCGGCAGAATGTTAAGAATCCTGCTGGGTCTTAATATGGATATTTCTAAGGCAAGGCGTTTTGCAGGGATTATAGGGAAAACTATTGCCATTGGACTGATAATATGGGGGATAATACTTATCAATTTGCTTCTTATTTTGATCGGCATATGTACGCTTTTTGCCTCCAGTTCAAAAAAATATTACCTGCAATTAAGAAAAATTGCAAAAAGAGCTAAACCAAGAGAGGTAAGGTTATATTAAAATGATTGCCACGATGCTAATACAACTATCATCAAGGATGCTATTATTCTGAGCATGAACAAAATTGGTATTCTATTATGATGAGGAATGAAAGAGCTGTTGGATCATAAACCGGATGTTGTTTGGGGCACGAATCGCCGAAATGAATTATTTAAATTAAATAAATAAAGGAACATTTAAAAGAAAACCTTGCCTAATATGATGGTGGCAATGAGGTAGAGCAGTTCATAGAAAAACTTACAGACAAAGAAAAAATTCTTTATCCTGATAATAAGGAATCATGATCACCTTGTAGCTGTGGTTGGCTTTCGGAGCAATCTCGAATAATTAATAACTCACATCTTAGCGACTAAAGAATATGGCTCAACAAAGTNNCTAAATGATGAGGTTTTTTCTAATTTTCCAAAAAAGGAGGTATTGCCATTAGGGGAAAGAATGGAGCCTCTGCTGCATATTTATGCCAGCTCCATGGGATTGTGAATGGGCTGCGTTGGAAATTGGCAGATGCGCAGAGAATATCATGCTGGCTGCAAGATCCTTGACCCTTGACTGTCCTGTCGGATTTGGAAAATACGTCGAGAGTACTGTGATATTCCACAGGCTAAAAGTCCCTTCGTCCGAGCAGGTTTGCCTTTCTGTGATTCTGGGGTATGGTAATAGAAGCCCCTAATTATACGAAAGAAACAGGATAATATTTTTTTCTTTGCTTAAGGGAAATGGATTACTAGATTTTTTGTAAACCATTTCTTGCTTTGGGCATAGTGATTAAAATCATTCTTCCACCTAACGAGAGTTACAAAATATGTCACCCTGCCTGGGTACCTTGCCACAGGGGGAATAAGCCAACATTACATGACGTAAAAATTAGTTATTAATATTAAAATCGACCTAAAATGCCAAAGCTGAGAATTTGGTGGTTATTGGGAATAGCCGGAATACTATTTGTTGGAATTGGCATATTTTGTCTTGTGGATCCTTTTAACGCTTATGTTAAGCTGGTTAAATATTCCGGCATAGCCCTTCTGATTAATGGCCTTTTTCTTCTGGTTGCCCTCAATTTTATCCATATAAGCTGCAGGAAGGAGAAAAAATGGATGTTAATGGAAAGCCTGATTGATTTTACTTTTGGAATACTTCTTTTTTATAACCCGTTGTTGTCTTTTATTGTATTCCCATTTCTGATCGGATATTGCATACTCTTTGTTGGTATTATCAAAATTGCAGCTTCTCTGTCATTAAAAAACGACATTGGGGCTTGGTTATATATATTAGTTAGCGGCATGCTCTCCGCCATCTTTGGCATACTGATAATTTATATTCCTTTTGCCAGGGCCACCGAAATGACTATGTTTATTGCCATTTTCCTAGTCATAACCGGGGCACTTGCCATATTTGATTCCATTAGGTTCAGAAAAATAGAAGACACATTGAATTTGATGTTTTAGATTGAAAAGCGAAAGAAAGTTCCAGGTGCTATTTAGTAATTATCCCTTTTCGTGAATTTCTTGTTAGAGATGCAGGAGAAGAATAATTGTTTCGGGTCATAAAGCTGTTTATTTTCGAATTTAGTTCCAAATAAAATGGCAAAAATCGGTCTTTTTTTAAGCGGCTGCGGTGTTAGAGGATTTGCAGCAGACAACCCACAGGGTCCGGT